>CAVHBE010000081.1:7214-21544 GCA_963634045.1 Methanobrevibacter smithii | reverse complement strand
CTCGAGGATCGCCGTGGTCTGCTCGGGCGTAAAGCCAAAGCGCTCGATCAGGCGACTGCTGGCCTCGGAATCGGTCTGCGAGGAGCGGATGATGCTGATGACCTCGTCGATATGGTCGAGAGCCATCAGGTAGCCCTCGAGGATATGGGCACGCGCCTGGGCCTTCTTGAGGTCAAAGCGGGTGCGGCGGGTGACGACGTCGACCTGGTGGTCGATGTAGTGCTGCAGCATCTCGCGCAGGCTCAGGCATTTTGGAACGCCGTTGACAAGCGCCAGGTTGTTGGCACCAAAGGTCGTCTGCAACGAGGTGTACTTGTACAGGTTGTTGAGTACGACCTGCGGGATGACGCCCTTCTTAAGTTCGATGACCAGACGGATACCCTTCTGGTTGGACTCATCGCGCATATCCGAGATACCCTCGATGCGCTTGTCGTTGACGAGCTGGGCAATCTTCTCCTGCAGGGTGCCCTTGTTGACCATGTAGGGAATCTCAGTAAAGACCAGGCGGCTACGGCCGGTCTTGGTGGACTCCACATGGGCCTTGGCGCGCACGGTGATGGAGCCGCGGCCGGTCTCGTAGCTCTGCTTAATGCCGGCACTGCCCATGATGATGGCACCGGTGGGGAAGTCCGGACCGGGCATGATCTGCATGAGCTCGTCGACGGTGGCGTCGGGGTTGTCGATCAGGTAGCACGTGGCCTCGATCGCCTCGGTGAGGTTGTGCGGGGCGTGGGGCGGGATGTTGGTGGCCATGCCGACGGCGATGCCCTGGCTGCCGTTGACCAGCAGGTTGGGGAAACGCGCGGGCAGCGCCTGGGGCTCGGCGAGCGACTCGTCGTAGTTGGGCTGCCAGTCGACGGTGTCCTTCTGCAAGTCGCGCAGGAGCTCCATGGCGGGCTTTGCCAGACGGCTCTCGGTGTAACGCATGGCGGCGGCGCCGTCGCCGTCGATGTTGCCGAAGTTGCCGTGACCGTCAATGAGCGGCGTGCGCATGGAGAACCACTGTGCCAGGCGGACCATGGCCTCGTAGACCGCGGAGTCACCGTGCGGATGGTACTTACCGATAACTTCGCCGACCGTCCAGGCCGACTTCTTGTGCGGACGGTTGGGGTAGATGCCGCTCTCGTTCATTGCGTACAGGATGCGACGGTGCACCGGCTTTAAGCCATCGCGCACGTCCGGCAGGGCGCGCGCCGTGATGACCGACATCGAGTACTCGATGAACGACTGCTTCATCTCGCGGCCGAACTCTGAAATCTGGAGCTGGCCGCCGTTTATATCCTCGCCGGCCGAGGCACCACGATCGACTTCGCCAAAGCTCTCCTCGAGCTCACCGTCGTCATCCTCTTCCTCATCATCATCGGCATCGGGGTTATAGGCATCCGGATCGCCGTCCTCGCCCTGCTCGGCGCGGGCGAGCAGGCGCTTCAGATCGTCGGGCATGCCGGCGTCGCTGGCCTCGTCCATACCCTCGTTATTGTTGATATCGTCTGCCACGTTACCTCCTCATGGTTTGCGTGGTTCAAATCAGATAGTCCCCGTCCCCGTCGCTAGGACGGAGACGGCTTTTCCAGGTGCCGCAGATTCGCTCGAAAGAGGAGGGAAGCGTACTTCGGTACGCGACCGACGATTGAGGGCGAAGGTGCGGTGGCTGGGAAAGCCGAACAGGTTAGGCATCTAAGAATCGTGCATCATGGGCGTGCTTCTCGATGTACTCGCGGCGGTAGCCGACCTCGGAACCCATCAGTTCGCGCACGGCGCGGTCTGCCACCACGGCGTCCTCGATCGACACGCGCTGCAGGATGCGGGTCTTGGGGTCCATCGTCGTCGAGGCAAGCTGCTTGGGGTCCATCTCGCCCAGACCCTTGTAGCGCTGGACGGTATAGCCCTTGCGCTTCTTGGTGATCTTGCCGTCCTTGGCCTTGCCGTCCTCGTCGTTGTCGTCGGGGTTCAGTCCCAGGCTCTGGATGGTGTCGCGCAGGATCTCGTCTTCGGGCTGGCGGCCGTTGGGATACACGTAGTGAATCTTGTTGCGCACCTTGATGCCAAAGATGGGCGGGCACGCGACGTACACGTAGCCGGCATCAATCAGCGGGCGCATGTACTTGTAGAAGAACGTCAGCAGCAGGATGCGGATGTGCGAGCCGTCGACGTCCGCATCGGTCATGATGATGATCTTGTGGTAGCGAGCCTTGGTAATATCGAAGTCGCCACCGTCGCCGGCGCTCGTCGTGACGCCGCAGCCGATCGCGGTGATGAGTGACTGGATGGTGTCGCTCGAGAACGCGCGGTGGTCGCCCACGCGCTCGACGTTCAGAATCTTGCCGCGCAGGGGTAGGATCGCCTGGATGTCTCGGCGACGGCCGTCCTTGGCCGAGCCGCCTGCCGAGTCGCCCTCTACGATAAAGAGCTCGGTCAACTCGGCGTCGCGCACCGAACAGTCGGCGAGCTTGCCGGGCAGCGACGCCGTCTCGAGCAGGCTCTTGCGGCGGGTCGCCTCGCGCGCCTTGCGGGCGGCGTTGCGCGCCTTGCAGGCCTGTTGGGCCTTCTTGACGATCTCGCGAGCGGGCTTGGGATGCTCCTCGAGGTAATCGGCAAGCCCGTCGGTCACGATCTTGAGCGTCAGCGCGCGCATATAGGAGCTGCCGAGCTTGGCCTTGGTCTGGCCCTCAAACTGCGGATCGGGCAGTTTGACCGAGATAACGGCCGACAGGCCCTCGCGCACATCGTCGCCGGTCAGGTTGGCGTCTTTTTCCTTGAGCAGGTTCTGCTTGCGAGCGTAATCGTTAATCACGCGGGTGAGTGCGGTACGGAAGCCCTCGAGGTGCATGCCGCCCTCGGGGGTGTAGATGTCGTTGGCAAACGACATGACGTTCTCACCGTAGCCGCTATTCCACTGCAAGGACACCTCGACCTCGCCCATCTTGGTCACGGGCGCATCCGGATCCGATTTGCCCTCAATATAGATGGGTTCCTTAAAGGCCTCGGGGACATCCTTGCCCTCATTGAGGAACTTAACGAAGTCGATAATGCCGCCGGCGTAGCAAAACTCCTCCACATGGGGAGTCGCCTCGCGCTCGTCGGTCAGCACGATCTTGAGGTTCTTGTTGAGGAATGCCGTCTCCTGCAGACGGTTGTGCAGCGTGTCGAAATCGTAGATGCAGGTCTCGAAGATCTCGTCGTCGGGCCAGAAGCTGACAGTGGTACCCGTCGTCTCCGAAGTGCCCACGACCTCCATCTTCTTGACGGTCTTGCCGCGCGAAAACTCCATCTCGTAGATGTTGCCATCGCGGCATACCCGTACGACCACACGCTTGGACAGGGCGTTGACGACGGAGATGCCCACGCCGTGCAGGCCGCCCGAGACCTTGTAGGCCGAGTTATCGAACTTACCGCCGGCGTGCAGGATCGTCATGACGACCTCGAGCGTCGGGATCTTTTTGATGGGATGCTCGTCGACGGGGATACCGCGCCCGTTATCGACGACCGTGATGGAGTTGTCGGCGTGGACCGTCACCTGGATCTCGGTGCAGAAACCGGCCATGGCCTCGTCGACGGAGTTGTCAACGATCTCCCACACCAGGTGATGAAGACCGCTGGCGCTCGTCGAGCCAATGTACATGCCCGGGCGCTTACGAACGGCCTCGAGACCTTCGAGAATCTTAATCTCGCCGCCATCGTAATCGTTTTCGTTTGCCACACGTCCTCCTTCAGTCAAGAAAATGTGTACAGCCTTACTAGTTTATCGTAAAAAAATACCCTCGGGAACGAGGGTATTTGGCTCTACAAGGCCACCAGATGCGATTTAAGGCTCTTTTTTGCTTTGCACGCCCTTGGCCCACTCGGCACTGGCTCTCATGGCATTCTCGAGGGCCTCGCGCAGTTTTTGGTCTTCGACGGGTGCCACTTGGCGCTCAATCTCGGTGCGCTCGGCCTCGCTTAGGTCGGCGTGCGGGGCCGGCGGGCGCTCGGTCGTCGCCGGGCGCAGGCGCTCCTTGGCGGCGGGCGGCGTGTGACCGGGTGCGGTGGTTTTGAACACCAGGCCGTCCACATGCGCACCGGCGCGCTCCATGCGCGCGCGGATGATCTCACGCAACAGCGTCATTTCCTGCGTCCACGAGGGCGAATCGAGATATACCAGCAGCTCATTGGACTCGGGCAGGTAGCGCAGGCCCGTCACATGCCGCCCCTCGCGCGTGCCCGAGCACACCGCGTTCCACGCGCGATAGACCGCGCGCGACTCCTCGGCGACCTCCATCTGCGCACGGCGCTCAGGTGTTGCAGCCGCCAGGATGCGCTGGCGTTCTGCGTTCAAAAAGCCACTGAAGGCGACCGTTTCGCTCTCGCGCTCGTAATTAGCACGTCTCACCCATGCTCACCACCTTGGCTCGACCAAGCAGGTCATCGGTAAAGTACCCCAGGTTGGTCGTGGTTATGACCGTCTGGATATCATCGCCGATCAACCGCAGAAAAGCACCGCGGCGCTCGCCGTCGAGTTCGCTCATCACGTCATCCAAAAGCAGCAGCGGGGCGGTGCCCAGGACATCGCGAGCCACGGCCACCTCCGCCACCTTCCAGGCCAGCACCAACGTTCGCTGCTGGCCTTGGCTGGCAAACGAACGGGCGGAGCGACCCGCCACGGTAAACTCAATCTCATCGCGATGCGGTCCCACCAACGTCACGCCGCGGCGAATTTCCTCGTCGGCGTGCTCATCAAGGGCAGCCAGCATGCGCTCGTACGCCCAGCCCTTCAGCTCTTCGCGATCCTCGACCTGGGGCAAATCCCCCAGCGTGGACGTATAGGTCACGTTGGCAGCCTCACCGGACGCCACTTGCCCGTAGGCAGTACGCACATGGCCCGCCAGCCGGTCGAGCAGGGCCAACCGGTGCACGAGCAGGGCCGAGCCCGCGCGGGCAATCGAATCGTTCCACGCGCCGAGCATCTCGCGGCAGCACCAGGCCTCCTTGAGCAAGGCGTTACGCTGGGTCACGCAGCGACCATAGGTGCTCGCAAGATCGGCATAGCGTGCGCTCAGTTGCATGCCAAAGTCATCGAGGGCGGCGCGGCGCACGCTGGCGCCTCGCTTAACCATGTCCAGATGGTCGGGGCAAAACAGCACGCTCGGCAGGACCCCGCGCACGCCGGCGGCAGAGCATCTCTTGCCGTTGCGGCTAAACGAGCGCTTACCGTCCTCCGCGCTCAATCCCATATCAAGCACGCGGCCGTCGCCCTCGAGCCTCAGCTCGACCTTGCACGAGCCCACGCCATCATGGACGAGCTCGGCTGCGGTCGGATGCCTAAACGAGGCGCCGCTCGTCAGCAGCTGCAGCGCCTCTATGAGATTGGTCTTTCCCGCCGCGTTGGGTCCCGCAAGTATCGTCACGCCCTCGTCCAGGGCAAGACGATAGTTATCGAAGCTGCGGTAGTGCGCGACGGAAAGATCGCGGGCGAACATGGTCATGGCGCAACGCTAGATGCGGACCGGCATGACCAGGTACAGGTAGTTGATCTTGTCGTAGGACTTGAAGATGCCCGCCTGCGAGTAGCTCTTGAGCTCCAGCGTGATCTCCTTCTCCTTGGATAGGGCATTGAGGCAGCCGAAGATGTAGTGGTAGTTGAAGGCGATGGTACCCGACTCGCCCTCGGCCTCGACATCGATCGTCTCCTGTGCAAGGTCCTGGTCATTGGAAATGGAGGACAGGCCCATCTGCCCGTTCTCGACATCGATCTCGAACTTGACGGCGGGGTTGGCGCTCGCGATAACGGCCACGCGCTTGAGGGCGGCGTTAAAGGCGGCGACGTCGATCTTGACGCTCGTCACGCACGAATCGGGGATGAGCTGCTTGTAGTTGGGGTACACGCCCTCGATGCGGCGCGACACGTAGGTGGTATTGCCGGCCTCGAAGACGACCTGGGTGTCGGTAGCCCCGATCATGATGGTCGCCTGGCTGGCCATGATGTTCAGCGCGTCGTTAAAGGCGTCAGCCGGAACGTTGAGTTCAAAGGAGCCCTCGAGGGTCGAGGTCTCGACCTGCGTATCGCACACGGCCAAGCGGAAGGAATCGGTCGCCACTAGGCGCACGGTGTTGTTCTCGACTTTCATGTGCACACCGCCCAGGATGGGGCGGGCCTTGTCGGTCGAGGTGACGCGCCATACGCGGCCGACCATTTCGGACAAGATATCGGTCGGCAGTTCCACGGCGCTCTCGATGGCATAGGCCGGAAACTCGGGGAAGTCATTGGCATCGAGCGTGTTCAGCCTAAAAGAGCTCTTCTCGCAACTGATCAGCACCTGGCGCTCGGACAGCTCAAAGGTGACCGGGGCATCGGGGAGGGTCTTGGTGATATTGGAGAGCATCTTACAGGGGATAACCATCTCGCCCTCTTCTTCGACATGCGCCGCGATGCGGTGACGGATCGAGATGGTGTAGTTAGAGGTCTGGAATTCCAAGATGCCGTCTTGCGCCTTAACGAGCACGCCCGACAGGATGGGAAGGGTGGATGCCGAAGCGACACCCTTCATTACGACGCCGATGGCTTGTGTAAGCGAGCTCTGGCTGACGGTGAACTTCATCTTTTAATACCTTTCTATAGATATAAATATCTTAATAATAGTAATAGCACTGACGAAACTGTTGATTACTCCCAAAGACGCAGGTCAGACCCAGAAAGAGAATCGACAGCAACCTGTGTGCAACAGGGGTGGTTTTCCACGTTCAAAACCTGCGCAAAACTTTTCATCACCGCGGGTTGGGTTTTAGACACCTTATGCCCGTGGTTTCGACAAGTTTTCAACAGGTGTCTCTATTTCCCTACGAGCGCAGTGTAATTTTATCGCGCAGCGACTTGAGGTCTTCGGTGACGGTGCGGTCTTCCTGGATCATCTTCTGGACCTTTTTGTAGCTCGTGCTGACGGTCGAGTGGTTGCGGTTGCCAAATTCGGCGCCCACCGCCGTGGTCGTCATCTCGCACATCTCGATGGCCAGGTAGATAGCGATATGGCGTGCTTTGGCGATATTGGCGTTGCGACGCGGGCCGATGAGCTCCTCGTGCGTCACGCCGTACTGCTCTTCGATGACGGACTGAACCGTCTGGACGTTGATCTTTTTGGCCGATGTGTCGAAGTACTGGCTGGCGATGGCGTCGATATCGTCAAAGGTGAGCTCCCCGCCCTCGCGCTCGCGGTCGCCCGCCTCGCCGGCGCAGCGCTCGCAAAAGCTCTCGAGTTCGCGGATGTTGGTGCCCGACACCTCTGCCATGTGCTTAAAGTGCTCATCGGTCAGGTGCCCGCCGTCGCCCCCATATGCCGCCAGCAGCGAGTCGTCGCCCGCCTCGGGAGCGGCGACGATGGTGTTCTCGTAATAGCGCTGCAAGATCTTGTATTTCATCTCGTAGCTGGGCTCTGCGACCAGGCAGAGCATGCCGGCGTTGAAGCGGCTGGTCAGACGCTCGTCCATGCTCAGGTCCTTGGGGGCGCGGTCTGCCGCGATGACGACCTTCTTGTTGTTGCGGATGAACTCGTCCATGAGCTGGAAAAAGTAGTCCACGCTCGCGCGCTTGCCGATGATGTTTTGGATGTCATCGATGATGAGCACGTCCACGCCGTGGTACGCCTGCATGATGGGGGCGTTGCTCTTCTTTTGACGGCCGAACTCGGTCATCAGGTCGTCCAGATATGCCTGGGAGTTGGCATACTTGACCTTGATCTCGGGCGACTTCTCGGCGAGCTCGTTTTTGATGGCAAGCAGCAGGTGCGTCTTGCCCAGGCCCGATTTGCCGTAGATGAAAAGTGATGTGCATGTGCCGCGCTCGTCCGCGAGGGCGGCAAACTTGAGTGCCGAGCGATAGGCATGGCTGTTCTCGGGGCCGTAGACAAAGTTCTCAAAGGTAAATTTTGAGTTCGCGGCGAGCGGGGCTCCATCCGTATTCTGCTCGGCCGGCACGGTCGGTGCTGGCATGGGTGAAGCGGGGGTCGCAGCTTGCGTGGATTTAGTCGGCGCTCCGCCCTTCATCTGGTTCATCATGCGGCGAAAATCGTCGGCTGAGAGCGTGTTCTTGATTGCAATGCCCGAATCCGCGCCCGCCGCTGCGTCGTGAGCGATGGGCATGTGCGTGACGGGTGCGTTCGTTGACGTCGCCGCCGCGGTCGGCAACGGTGCCATGGTTTCACGGGAAACATCGCTGTGCTGGTGCTCGACCGTCGACGCGTCGCCTGCGGAGGCCGGCACCGCCGGGGAAGCAGCGGGGGCCGTGGCGGGCGCCGTGGCGGCAGCGGATTCCGTCGCGGCGCCTTGTGGTGCCACGATGTCGAGCGCAATCGGTGCAAAGGCGATTTCTTCCAGATAGGCCTCAATAGTCGGCTGATGCTTTTTGAGCTGCGCGATGGCAAAGCGCGAGGGGGCCTCGATCGTGAGCGTATCTTCGGTCAGGCTTATGGCGCGCGATTGCCCCAGCATGTTGATGAGGCGTGCATCTTGGCCGTCGCGCTGGCAAAAGGCGATGGCATCCCCCAGGATGATGCTTGCTTCCTCGTCCACTGTCTCTCCCGTTCTTTAGCTCTGAGCTCGCACGCGAGCGGCGCCGAGTTCGGTCAGATGGTATTTCTGGCCATGCTTGATGACCAAGCCGGCCTGCGCCAAGTCATTGAGCGTGCGTGACCAAGTGGGGGCCGAGTTTCCAAACGCCCTCGCCAGATCGGTTGCACCGCACGCTTGATTTTGCGCCAGATAGCCCAGCGCGGCGTTGCCGCGATCGCTTACGAACACGTCCGGTTGTGGCTGCGCATACTGATTTGCTGCATTAGGATACATCATTTGAGCTGCTGGTTGTTGAGAACTCTGCACCGGCGGCATTTGCTGTTGAAAACTTTGAGGCCACTGTTGGTAAGGCTGCGGAGGCATCTGCTGGGCCCAGGGGTTGTACTGCTGCTGCGGCATCTGCTGGTACGGCTGCTGATATCCCTGCTGGTACTGCTGCGGGAACTGCTGGCCATACCCCAGTGGCGGCATCTGCTGATATGGATTTCCCTGTTGGTACGGCTGATAGCCCATTTGCTGGCCACCCAGTGCCCCCGTCGCCTGCTGCATTGCTGCTGCATCCTGATCCGCCAGCGGCATGGCCTCTGGCATGTTTGGCGGCATCGACATCGATGTCGCCTGGGGCTCTTGTGTAGGAAGCATTCCGGGCTGCTGTATCTGCCCCACGGGGGGCTGCATCTGCTGCGTTGCCATGGGCTGCTGCACAAAAGCTCCCGGCAGGGGATATGTGGGCTGCTCCGTCTCGGGCCGCACGGCAGCACCGCGTCCGCCGGCGCGCTCGATTTCCTGCACGCGCTTAGGGTCCAGGCTTACCGTAACCACAGTACCGTTGCCCATGTTGTCCTCGATGGATACGGCACCGCCGGCGTTTTCCAAATACTCCTGCACCATGGGAAACCCTGCTCCGGTTCCACGGATATAGCGCTTCATCTTGCTGTTTGCGCTGGTAACGCCAAAGTCGAAAGCGCGTTCCTTGTCGTCGATGCCGGGTCCTTGATCAGCAAAGCGGATGGTGTCTCCGCCGTCCAGAATCGAGATGATGGGCTCGGCAAAGTGCGCGTGGATAAAGTTTTCGACAATCTCGCGGATGACCATGAGCGAGATATGGCCACCTTGTTCTTTCATGCACTGGTAGACGGTGTTGGTCGTCTCTTCCAAATACGTGCGGACATCTTGCGGATCAATGACGATCACACGCGGTGTCGACAGCATGTCGTCATAGACGGCGATGCGCGCGGCGTACATGGCTTTTGGCGCCTGCGTGGTCGTCTGCTCGCCTTCCGCACGCTCTTCGCGCACGCCGGTGATGTGCTCGTTGTCGGGTGCCGGGTCTCCGGAATCGACCATGGTGTAAAAGTCGTCAGACATGCCGCTCGCAATCTTTCAAAAGGTTTCGGACAAATAGTAGCTCACCGTGCAATGTTTCTCATCTTTCGACAACTTTTCAAAACCTGTTGAAAACTTTGGAAAACGGACGAAAAGTTCTCAACATTGCCAACATGACCTGTCGAAAACTCGATGAAATATCGTGAAAAGTTGCCATGTACCGCTAAATCGAGCTTGGCTTATGGGGGAACCGTGTGAACTGCGCAACCTTTTACCTTTGATTTCTTGACATTTGAACATTGATTTCCCTACAATCTTCAAGCTCACGTGTCTATATCTGCGTCCGCGTCCCCGCGGACACTCGAAATGCAGCAGGAGGAACTTAAGATGAAGCGTACGTATCAGCCTAATAAGCGTAAGCGTGCCAAGACCCATGGCTTCCGTGCCCGTATGGCCACTAAGGGTGGTCGTGCCGTGCTCGCCCGTCGTCGCGCCAAGGGCCGCAAGCGTCTCACTGTCTAGCAGCGATACACACATCTCGCATGAAGACTATTAAGTCTCGGCAAGATTTCGAGCATGTGTTCAGTCAGGGGCGTCGTTTCAATCACCCTCTGATTCGAATGACCATATGTGAATCGGTTGGCGAAGGCGACTCCGGAAGGGTCGCCTTCGTTGGTGCTAAACGACTCGGTTGTGCTGTCGTGCGCAACCGATCTAAGCGTGTGATGCGCGAGGCCGCCCGCAGCTGTGGATTTCCCGTTGCGGGTTATGACATCATCTTGTTCGCAACTCCCAAGACGAGGGTTTCCTCGCCGCAGGAGATGGACAATGCATTGCGTTCGCTTATGAAACGCGCCGGCGTTGCCGGGGAGGAGCGATGAGCAATCACGTTTTGCGACGTGTTGCCATCGCTCCTATTCGCATATATCAACAGGTTATTTCGCCCTTATTGCCTGACGCCTGCATTTATTACCCAACGTGCTCACAATACGCCATCCAGGCGATTGAGAAGCACGGTGTTTTGAGAGGCTGCTGGCTTGCCGTGAGGCGCATCGCTCGCTGCAATCCCCTGCACGTCGGCGGTTATGACCCTGTGCCCTAGCGGGCACTCGCTATCGGAGGAAAACTTACATGTGGGATTGGATCGTTAACATCCTTTTCGAGCTGCTCAAGCTCATCCAGACCTTTGCGGTCGACTGGGGCCTGTCCATCATCATCCTGGTGGTCATCATCCGTCTGCTGCTGACGCCGCTCATGCTCAAGTCGACCAAGTCGACGGCTCGCATGCAGGTGCTGCAGCCCAAGATGCTCGAGATCCAGGAGCGCTATGCCGACGATCCTCAGCGTCAGGCCGAGGAGATGCAGAAGTTCTACAGCGAGAACAAGTTCAACCCGATGGCTGGTTGTTTGCCGCTGTTGATCCAGATGCCTGTCCTGTTCGCCCTGTTTACGTTGCTGCGCAACCTGCCGCAGTACTTTAACGACGGCACGTTCTCGTTCTTCAACATCCTGCCCGACCTGACCACCACGCCGAGCGCTTCCTTTGCTGATGGCTTTATGGTTGCGCTGCCTGCGCTGGTCTGCCTGATTCTGTTCGCCGTCCTGACCCTGATTCCGCAGCTCTATATGTCGCGCAACCAGACCGGCCAGCAGGCTCAGAGCATGCGTATGATGGCTGTTGTCATGACGGTCATGATGCTTTGGATGGGCTGGAGCCTTCCCGTTGGTGTTCTGCTGTACTACGACGTCTCGTCTGCTTGGCAGGTTTTCCAGCAGATTTTTGTGACGCAGAAGGTTATCGAGAAGGCCAAGGCCGATGAGGAGGAGCGTCTTAAGAACGCGCCGCTGCAGGTTGAGGTCACTCGTCGAGAGAAGAAGCCGCGCCCGCACAAGAAGAAGTAGTGGGATATCAATCTTATTTAGGTACCTAACTTTTGGAGTACGTTATGTCTGAAGAGATCATCGAGGATATGCTTGAGGAGGTTGCCCCGCAGGTCGCGGGCGATTATCCCGAGATTGCACAGCGCTACAAGGCTGGTGAAGAGCTGACCGATGAGGAGCTCGACACCATTGCCGATGTTGCGATTTCCATCCTGCGTTCCATCCTTTCGCACTTCGATGCCGCCAACTCTCCTATCGATGAGTATGAGGGTGACGAGGGTGAGCTGATTCTGGATGTAACGGCTCCCGATCTTGCTGTTCTCATTGGCCGTCATGGGCGCACCCTTGATGCCCTTCAGGTTATGTTCTCTTTGCTGGTGAGCCGCAAGCTTGGCTTTAGGTATCCGGTTGTAGTGGACGTCGAGGGATACAAGAGCCGCCGTCAGGACAAGGTTGCCTCCATGGCTCAGTCTGCTGCCGAGCGTGCCATTCGCTCTCATAAAAGTGTTTCGCTTCCGCCCATGAATGCCTACGAGCGTCGTCTGGTTCACATTGCACTTCGTGGCAATGATGCCGTCGATACTCATTCTGAGGGTTCTGACCCTGATCGCCATGTGGTGATTGTTGCTCGATAATCTACTCGAGCTTATGCTAAGGGGACGTGGTTTCCACGTCCCCTTTTTTTGTCAAAAGTTCTCGATACACTGATTTTTGTCAGAAAGGAGCTTTCGTTGTTAGTACTTACTGATCAGCAGGCTGACGAGATGTTGTGTCGTCTAACTTCCTATTGCAAAGAGTATTCCTTGAGCGTAACTGATGTTGAGCTGAGGAAATGTATTCAGCATTTGGATTTGGTTCTGGAAATAAATAAGACAACCAATCTCACCCGTATTCTTAACGTTGAAGATGCTGCAGTACTTCATATCCTTGACTCACTTGTTTTACTCCCTTATATCAATAAGGCTCCTGAGGGAGCTTTGCTCGATATGGGAACAGGTGCGGGCTTCCCTGGTATTCCATTAACCATAACCACGCATCGTAAAGCAACTTATATTGACTCTGTTGGCAAGAAGGTTGATGCAGTCAATTCCTTTGTCCATGCTCTTGGATTGAAACATGCTCATGCGGTCCATGATCGTCTTGAAGAATATGCTCGAAGCCATAAGAAGCAGTTCTCTGTCGTAACCGCCCGCGCACTGGCCCCTTTACCGATTCTTGTTGAGTATGCGGCGCCGTACCTCAAGGATGGAGGGCTCTTTGTTATCACCAAGGGCAATCCTTCGGATGAGGAGCTTGCTTCCGGCATGTCAGCAGCAAAGATTTGCGGCTTCACTTTGTTTCTGAATGACGCTATCGATTTGCCTGAGGGCCTGGGCCACAGGGAGTTCATTGTTCTTAAGAAGAGTCATCCAGCATTCGTTTCATTGCCTCGTGCAAATGGCATGGCCAAGAAGAATCCGCTTGCCTAGATGTTTCACGTGAAACATAATGGATACTAACAACTTGCAGTGTTTCACGTGAAACATGGCGGTTGATATCGAATCGGAATGTTTCACGTGAAACATCCTCCGTTTGACAGCTTTAATACACACCAGGAGGGACCGTGGGATTTCGCGACGTTAAGCGTTCTAAGAGCGCAAAAGACACGCGTATTATTGCAATCATCAATCAAAAAGGCGGCGTCGGTAAGTCAACGACGGCTGTAAACCTTGCAGCAGCACTGGGTGAGCAGGGTCGTAAGACGCTGATTGTCGATTTTGATCCGCAAGGAAACAGCACTAGCGGATTTGGAATTGAAAAAGAAGACCTTGACCACTGCATTTATGATGCATTGTTGAATGATGTGCCGGCAGAATCACTTGTTCTTGATACAAATTGTAAAAAGGTATTCGTTATTCCGGCTACAATTCAGCTTGCAGGCGCGGAAATTGAGCTCGTAAGCGCAATCGCTCGTGAAACCCGCCTCAAAGATTTGCTTGAGCCGATTCAGGACGAGTTCGATTTTATTTTCATTGACTGTCCCCCCTCGCTCGGCCTGCTTACTATCAACGCCTTGACCGCAGCAGACAGCGTTTTGATTCCGATCCAATGCGAGTATTATGCACTCGAGGGCGTTACGAAGCTGCTTGAGTCAATGAAGATGGTCAAATCACGTCTGAACAAGGGCTTAGACACCTATGGTGTGCTTATGACCATGTATGACTCGCGTACTTCTCTATCGAATCAGGTTGTTGAGGAGGTTCAATCGTACTTTGGTGATAAGGCGTTTAAGACGCTGATCCCCCGTACGGTTAAAATCTCCGAAGCTCCGTCTTTTGGAGAACCGGTAATTACCTATGCACCTCAAAATAAGGGTGCAAAAGCGTATATGAACCTTGCAAAAGAGGTGATCAAGCGTGCCTAGTGTAAAGAAACGTGGCGGATTGGGACGTGGACTCAATGCTTTGGTCTCGGAGGCTGAGTATGAGACCGGTGGTTCGGCTGCATCGGCTTCAAATGCCGCATCTGAAACAAAACTACCTATTGAGGATATTGTTCCCAACCCAAACCAGCCGCGAATTCACTTTAACGAAACTGAACTTCGC
>CAVHBE010000081.1:4850-7204 GCA_963634045.1 Methanobrevibacter smithii | reverse complement strand
GGCTATGAGAGCATCGCTGGTGAGCGTCGTTATCAGGCGTCAAAGCTTGCTGGTCTTGAGGAGCTGCCTGTCATCATTAAAGATGTTAATGATGAAGAGATGCTTGCTCTTGCTCTTATCGAAAACCTTCAGCGTTCTGATTTGAATCCCGTCGAAGAGGCTAAGGGCTATCGACAGCTCATCGATGCCAGCGGTATGACCCAGGAGGCATTGTCGAGGGCGGTAAGCAAGTCACGCTCTGCAATTACAAACTCGCTGCGCCTTCTCGATCTCCCTGAAGTTGTTCAGCAGATGATTTTTGAGGGCAAACTTACTGCTGGTCATGCGCGTGCGATTCTTGCAGTTCCCTATGAGGACGCTCGAATTCGACTTGCAGAGAAGGTTGTTGCAGAGGGCCTTTCCGTAAGAGCGACAGAAAATCTTGCTCCGTTGTTTTCTGCCGGAGAGACACCTAAGACGCCAAGGCCTGCAACGCCTCAGTCCTTTAAAAAGGCTGCCCGTGTGCTTCGTCAGGTATTTAATACCAACGTGCGTGTGAAGAGCTCGCGTGGAAAGAATAAGATTGAGATTGAGTTTAAAGACGAGGAAGAGCTCTCTCGTATTCTTGGCGAAATGATTCAGTTTGATCAAGGAGGCCAAGATGAGGAATAAGATTTTAACAGCGATTGCATTGGTGACGACTGTCGCGGCTGGTGCCTTTGCTGGCTATAAGATCGCGACAGACGATGAACTTCGAGGTCGTTTGCTTCGTAGCGCGCAAGATATCGCCGATACTTCCAAGAAGAAAATGGATGTTATGACAGAAGATGTTGCCATGCGCACTGCTCAGGTAACGAAGAATCCAAAGATTAATCAAGGTTGGGTTAGCAACCAATGGGAAAATGTAGGCTATTAGGTACCTAACAATTACCCTGTATATTTTGAAGGGTCCTTGTCTGATTCACGAGACAAGGACCCCTTATTTTGCCCGTAAAAAATGGGGCCAGTAGCAGCAAAGTTAAAAATGTGGTCAATAAATGAAACAGTCCCGGTTGCATATCCTGCAACCGGGACTGTTCGATGTTTCACATGAAACGTTTTGGGGTGCGACTCCCCTATGCGTTCTTCTGAACTTTGAAGCGCTGCTTCAGCTGTCCGCAGGCGGCGTCAATATCGTTACCACGGGAGTTGCGAATCGTGGTCTCGATGCCACGGGACTCAAGACGACGCTGAAGATCCTCAACCTTATGAATCGGCGACGGCTTGAGCGGGCTGCCCTCGATGTCGTTAAGCTGAATCAGGTTAACGTGGCACAGCGTTCCCTCGCAGAAGTCGCAGAGCGCCTGCATCTCGGGATTCGTATCGTTGACGCCTTCGATCATGGCATACTCATAGGTCGGGCGGCGGCCAGTCTTCTCAGTGTAAAGCTGAAGCGCCTCGTGAAGTCGAAGCAGCGTGTACTTCTTAACGCCGGGCATGAGCTTATTGCGCGTCGACTGGATGGCGGAATGCAGGGAAACGGCAAGCGTGAACTGCTCGGGGATGTCGGCAAATTTGCGAATACCTGGAATAACGCCGCTGCTAGAGACGGTGAGGTGGCGAGCGCCAATACCGATGCCATCGGGGTCGTTGAGGATTCGCAGCGCCTTGAGAACCTCATCGTAGTTGGCAAACGGCTCGCCCTGACCCA
Organism: Methanobrevibacter smithii; assembly: GCA_963634045.1. GTDB lineage: Bacteria > Actinomycetota > Coriobacteriia > Coriobacteriales > Coriobacteriaceae > Collinsella. Next base: position 5,535 of record CAVHBE010000081.1, on the reverse strand, counting down.
TGAAGACAACGCTCGTGGCACGCTCGCCAAAGTCGTTAGATACATGAAGTACCTGGTCGACGATCTCTTGAGCGGTCAGAGAACGCTTGAGGCCGTTGAGACCGGTAGCGCAAAAGGCGCAGCCCATGCCGCAGCCTGCCTGGGTGGAAACGCAGACAGAAAGCTTGTTACGGCGGGGCATGCCGACAGTCTCGACGGAAACGCCGTCGTGGTACTCGAGCAGATACTTGCGAGAGCCATCTTTGGAAACCTGCTTGGTTAGTTCAGTCGGCGTGTCAAAGGCAAAAGCCTCTTTAAGCTGCTCGCGGAAAGCCTTGGGAAGGTTGGTCATATCGTTAAACGAACAAACGTTCTTCTCAAAGACCCATTCGATGAGCTGCTTCGCGCGGAAGGCGGGCTGGCCAAGTTCGGCCACAAGGTCGCGAATATCGTTTTGGCTCAAGTCGCGAATGTCCTGAGATTTAGTCCTGGGATTCATGGAAGCCTTTCGATTTTGGGGAAACGTAGAGGGTATCGCTACAATATGGTATCAGCTGCAGAAATTATAGAGGAGGAGTCTGCCCATGCCGGGTAAAAGCCTAGAGAACATGCACGTAGCGGTCTTGGCGGGCGGTCATTCCGCTGAGCGCGAGATCTCGCTCAATTCGGGAAAGAACGTCGTGGTTGCCTTGAAGGAGGCCGGCTA
>CAVHBE010000081.1:0-4840 GCA_963634045.1 Methanobrevibacter smithii | reverse complement strand
GCTCGACACGGCTGCCGATGATTTTATGGTAACCATGGCGACCGGCGGCTTTGACGTGGCGTTTATCGCCATGCACGGTGCCGGCGGCGAGGATGGCGCCATGCAGGGCGCCATGGAGACCCTGGGTATCCCCTACACGGCCTCGGGCGTGCTTGCCAGCGTCTGCGGTGCCGACAAGGAGGTCTCTAAGCTCCTGTACGCCAAGGCGGGCATTCCTGTTGCCCCCGGCCTTGCGCTCGAGGTGGGCGATGAAGTCGATATCGATCATATCGTCGAGGTTTGTGGCGAGCGCTGCTTTGTGAAGCCGGCCGTCAACGGTTCCAGCTATGGCATTTCCCTGGTCCATGAGCCCTCCGAGCTGCCCGCGGCAATCGCCAAGGCGTTTGAGTACGGCGACAAAGTGCTAGTCGAGAAGTGCATCGAGGGTACCGAGATCACCGTCGGTGTATACGGTGAAGATGACGTGCGCGCCCTGCCGATTGTCGAGATTCGCAAGCCCGAGGACTGCGAGTTCTACGATCTGGACGTGAAATATGTCGACCCTACGGACATCCATCGCATTCCGGCGCAGATTTCACCCGAGAATTATGCTCGCGCTCAGGAGCTTGCCTGCGCCGCTCACAAGGCCCTCGGTTGCCTGGGTATCTCGCGCAGCGATTTTATTGTGAGTGAGGACGGCCCCGTTATCCTCGAGACCAATACCATTCCCGGCATGACCGATACGTCGCTGTATCCGGATGAGATCCGCCACACCGACGACATGACGTTCCCGCAGGTCTGTGACAGCCTGATCCGTATGGGCCTTCGTCGAGCGGGCATTGCATGCTAATCGAGGACGCGGTTTCGTCAGGAACGCCGCAGTTTGTCATCGACTCCTATGCCACGCTTGCCGAACGCGCCAAAACGCAGTCTTTCGGTCTTATCGAGGAAGATGTGATTGTCCTCGATACCGAGACCACAGGGCTTTCGGTGCAGGACAACGAGCTGATCGAGATCTCGGCGGCCCGTCTTTCGGGCCGCGAGATCGTCGACCGTTTCGATACCTTCGTGCATCCCAAGCAGCTGATTCCCGCCGAGATTACCGAGCTCACGAGCATTACAAATGCCGATGTGGCAGATGCCCCGTCGGCCGTTGAGGCCGTCGCCGCTCTCGCCGATTTTGTCGGTGGTTGTCCGGTGATCGCACATAACGCCACGTTCGACCGCTCGTTTATCGAGTCGGTCAAAGGCGGCGTCAACGTGAGCGATATTTGGATCGATTCGCTGGCGCTGTCGCGAATCGCGCTTCCGCGCCTGGCCTCGCACAAGCTGTCTTTTATGGCCGATCTGTTTGGCTGTGACTCGGTATCACACCGTGCCAATGCCGACGTCGACGCCCTGTGTGGCGTATGGCGCGTGTTGCTCGTGGCGCTCACCGACTTGCCCCAGGGCCTCATGGCGCGCCTAGCCGACATGCATCCGGATGTGCCTTGGTCCTATCGTCCTATCTTCTCATTCTTGGCAGGGCAGAACCCTGGTTCTATCTTCTCTCTCAGCGCCGCTCGTGCTGACGTTCTCAAGGCCGATCGCGCCGACGATCGGGTGGACGCCGACGAACTGCCGGTACTCAAGATGCCGAGTCGTGAGGAGATTGAGGCAGACTATGCGCCAGGTGGCCTGGTCAATCGCATGTACCCCACCTACGAGCCGCGTGATGAGCAGATCGCGATGGCGCTCGAGGTCCGCGATGCGCTGGTCACGGGCACTCATCGTGTAATTGAGGCGGGTACGGGCGTCGGCAAATCGATGGCCTATCTGGTGCCTTTTGCCGAGGCGGCACGCCGTAACAACATCACGGTTGGTATTGCGACCAAATCGAACAATCTTGCAGACCAGCTCATATATCATGAGCTGCCAAAACTTGCCGAGCAACTGGACGGTGGTCTGTCATTTTGCGCTCTCAAGGGCTATGACCACTATCCGTGCCTGCGCAAGCTTGAGCGCATGAGCCGAGGCCAGGTCGAGATTACCACCAAGCGCGACCCGGCGGACACGCTCACGGCGGTCGCGGTCATTATGGCGTACGTCTGCCAATCAGCCGATGGCGACCTCGACTCGCTTGGCATTCGGTGGCGCAGCGTCAACCGCCCCGACTTTACGACGGCCTCGCGCGAGTGTGCTCGCCGCCTCTGCCCGTTTTTCCCTGATAAATGTTTGGTCCACGGCGCTCGCCGTCGTGCGGCGCATGCCGATGTGGTGGTCACCAACCATTCCCTGCTGTTCCGCAATGTTGCGGCCGAGGGCAGGATTTTGCCTCCGATTCGTCATTGGGTAATCGACGAGGCTCATTCTATCGAGCGCGAGGCGCGCCGTCAGTGGGCGCGCGTGGTGTCGGCGGACGAATCACGCGTTCTGTTTGAGCGCCTGGGTGGCTCGAGCACCGGCGCGCTAAGCCAGGTTTCCCGTGATTTGGCAACCTCCGAGGGCTCTACGCTCTATCTGGGCCTTACTGCCAAGGCGACGTCGACGGTTGCGCGCGCGAGCATGGCAATCGCCGACGTGTTCGATGGCGTTCGCGAGCTCGGCCGCCGTGCTCGTGGGGGTTATGACAATGCCAATCTATGGATTGGCCCCGAGCTGCGCGAATCTGACGACTGGCATGATTTCTTACCATCGGCCTACACTGCCATCGACGCATTGGAACAAGCCGACAAGAGCGTCGACGCGCTGGTGCAAGCCGTCGCCGCCGACAAGCCCGAGGTTGTTGTCGACCTGGGTGATATCTCGCGCCGCCTACACGAGCTGGCCGAGGACCTCAAACTCATCATTGACGGCACCGATGAACACTACGTGTATTCGCTGCAGGCCAATCGCAGGCTGCGTGCCGGCGGAGAGTCAATGACCGCAGAGCGCATCGACATTGGCGAGGCCTTGGCAACCGAGTGGCTGCCCGAGGTTCACACGGCCATCTTTGCCTCGGCGACCATGACGGTGTCCAAAAGCTTTGAACACTTTAACCACGCGGTCGGCCTCGATCGCATCGGTGCTTCAACATCCTCATCGCTGCACTTGGACTCGAGCTACGACTTCGATTCGAACATGGCTGTAGTCGTTGCGGGCGATATCCCCGATCCGCGCGATCGTGAGAGCTATCTTACGGCGCTCGAGCGCGTGCTGGTCGACGCCCATCTTGCCATGGGCGGATCGGTGCTCACGCTGTTCACCAATCGGCGCGACATGGAAGACCTGTACGCCCGCGTTGAGCCCAAGATGGCCCGTGCGGGTCTGGAGCTCAACTGCCAGCAGCGCAACTCATCTCCTCGTCGCCTGCGCGACCGGTTCATCAACGAGCCGACCTCGTCGCTTTTTGCTCTTAAGGCCTTTTGGGAGGGATTCGACGCCAGCGGCGAGACGCTGCGCTGCGTCATCATTCCCAAGCTGCCGTTCTCGAGCCCCACGGACCCGCTCTCGTGCGAGCGCAACCTGCGCGAAGACCGCGCTTGGGCGCGCTATTCGCTGCCCGAGGCGGTGCTCGAGGTCAAGCAGGCGGCCGGCCGCCTTATCCGCTCGTCGACCGATTGCGGCGTGCTGATTCTGGCCGACCCGCGCCTGGTGACGAAGGGCTACGGAAAGAAGTTCTTAACGTCGCTGCCCACGAGCTCCTACCAGCGCATCGAATCGGCACAGATCGGGCACTATCTGCAACTGTGGCGCGCACGCCACGAGCGGCGGCGCTAAAGCGGACAGACGAGGGTTTTTGCCATATCGCACAGACGCTTTGACAGGGCGGGGTCATCCAAGATGTGGATGGCTCCGCCCGCTGCAATTATCTGGCTCAGTAGCCAACGCTCGGAGCCGTAATGCACGGTTACCGTTGCCATGTCTGCTCCGCTGCGCTCGATTAGGGTGATGCCGGCCCAGTCCAGATGCTCCGCCATATCGAATGGCATCAAGAGCTTTGCACTACGCTGCGTCCGGGCAAGGGAATCGTGGAGGGATGCGACGTCCGGCGCGTGAGGCACGACGGAGTCTTCCGTCAAGGCGAGTCCCTCGATTTTATCCATGCGATAGGTGCGCTGCTCATCGACTGCGATGTCCCAGGCAATCAGGTATGTTTGGTCGCCGTTTGCCGTAATGCGCAAGGGGTCGACCAGACGCTCGCGTGGCCGTGCATCGTCCATCGAGCGATACGAGATGCGGCAGCGAACGCCGTCCTGAATGGCGCAGCTCAGCTGCTGCCAGTGCGACCCGTGGTTGACGGTGTCAAAGACGCGCTGGTTATAGCCAAGCTCTTCGGGTAGAAGGGCATGTCGAATCCGAGCTGCCGTCTGCGGCTCGATCCCCAACGATTCAAGTTCATGGTTGAGCACAGCGCCCTCGGCGGCACTCAGGCGCAACGGTAGCACACGCCCGGCGTCACCGGTGAGGACCACACGCTCGCCGCGGCATTCGCAGATGATGCGCGCGCCCGATTCTCGGTCCGCGAGCGTCGAGACGATCTCGAGAATCTCGTCGAGCGACACCCCCGTGATGTCAAAGCGACTGCAAATCTCGGTTCGTGTCATGCCGCTCTCGCCGGCGGCGTAGAGGGCTTCCATGATGTCGATGGCGCGCGAGAGTCTCTGCTCGCTGGTGAGTTTACGCACGGGCATACTCGTGCACCGTCCTTTCGATGAGGTGGTTCCACGCCTGCTTGAGCGATTTGGGGGCCATGGGCCTCATGCCGTCCATGGCGTGGGCCATGCAAAATGAGGCGGCGGCTTCAAGATCGCGCACGTCAACGGTCCAGGTCCATCCCACATCGGTGTGTGCGAGCTCACCTCGCCCGCGCGTGAGGCCGTTGATCATATCGATCTGCGTC
>CAVHBE010000080.1:6168-13996 GCA_963634045.1 Methanobrevibacter smithii | reverse complement strand
ATTGAGCACAACCTTGATGTCATCAAGGTTGCCGACCGCCTGATCGATATGGGTCCCGAGGGCGGTAACGGCGGCGGAACCGTCGTGGTTTCGGGCACACCGGAGCAGGTTGCGGACTGTCCGCAGAGTTATACGGGCAAGTTTTTGGCGCCGTTGCTCAGGCGTGACCGGGAGCGTCAGGCTCAACTTGATGCTCAATAAATAGACGATTCAGTTTATGGGCGCCATCGACTCCTTGTGATTCGATGGCGCTTGCTGTGCCGAAGTGACGTATGCAGCCGAATTGGACATATACTTAATCCTTGCGTCCGAATGCGAGGGAAAGGATATGTCATGGTAAAGGCTGTAAAGACGCCAAAAACCAATGCGATGCGCGAGCTGGAAAGTGCCGGCATTTCCTATGTTCTACATACGTACGAAGACGATGGTGATGAGTCGGTGGGCCTGGGGGTCGCGATTTCGGAGCAGCTTGGCGAGGAGCCCGGTCAAGGATTTAAGACTTTGGTCTGCGTGACACCGTCCAACGACTATGTCGTGTGCTGCATCCCTGTTGCCGACGAGCTCGATCTAAAGTCCGCCGCGCGTGCCGCGGGGGAGAAGTCCTTGGCCATGATGCATGTGAAGGATTTGCTTGCGGCGACTGGCTACGTTCGCGGCGGCTGCAGCCCGGTCGGTATGAAAAAACGCTACCGGACGCTCATTGACGAGACATGCGTCCTTTGGGATACCATTTTTATTTCGGGAGGCAAGCGTGGTTATCAGCTCGAGCTTGCACCCGATGATTTAATTGCATTTTGCGGGGCGACGGTTGCCGCGATTACGAGAGAGGACTGAGCGATGCCGCAGGAAGAATTGAAGTGCGGAGCTCATTTTGCAAAAGAATCTGCGCCTCAGACACCCTCATCCGAAGTTTCTTCGTCGCGAGATGACACTGACGACATGGGCTCGTCGGACTACTCCACGGTTGGTCGTTCCGCCGGGCTTATGACCATCCTGACTATCGTGTCTCGCGTTACCGGTTTTATCCGCACGTGGGCAATGGCGGCCGCTATCGGCATGTCGCTACTCTCGTCCTCCTATCAGGTCGCCAACAACCTGCCCAATATGCTCTACGAACTCGTGATGGGCGGCATGCTCGTGACGGCGTTTTTGCCCGTGTACATGGGCGTGAGGCGTGAGCAGGGTCGCGAGGCCTCGAACGAGTACGTGGGCAACCTGCTCGGCATTCTGCTTTTGGTGCTGGGTGGCATTTCGTTGCTGGGGACCGTGTTCGCCCCGGGCTTTATCTGGACTCAATCGTTCCTTTCGGGTGACGGCGGCAGCATGGATACCGCTGCGTTCATGTTCCGTTTCTTTGCTATCCAGATTCTGTTTTATGGTTTGGGCTCGGTGTTCTCGGCCGTTCTCAACGCACACCGCGACTACTTCTGGTCGACGTTTGCCCCGGTCCTCAACAATGTGATCGTCATTGCGAGCTTTATGGGTTTTGCGCCCGTGTCCGCACAGTTTGGCGAACGTGCCGGCATCATCTTGATTGCGGCCGGTACGACCCTCGGTGTCTTTGTTCAGATGGCATGTCAGATCCCCGCGCTTGGCAAGCACGGCGTGCATCCCCATATCCATATCGACTTTAAGGACCCCGCACTGCGCCAGACGATTGCGCTCGGTATCCCGACGCTGCTCGCCACGGTGTGCATGTTTGTCTCGACTTCTATCACCAACGCTGCCGCGCTGGTGGTCCAGCCCGAGACTGGTCCTTCCGTAATCGCCTATGCGCGCCTGTGGTACACGCTGCCCTACGCGCTGATTGCCGCCTCGCTTTCGACGGCGCTCTATACCGAGCTCTCTCACGACGCACAGGAGAAGGATTACGACAGCGTTCGCACGGGCATTTCGCGTGGCGTCGCCCAGATGCTGTTCTTCCTGATTCCGTTCGCGCTGTACCTGATTGTCTTCGCACGTCCGCTCAACATGATCTACTGTGCTGGCAAGTTCGATGAATCCGGCGTGACGCTGGTGTCCGAGTACCTTGTCTACCTGGCGCTCTCGCTGCCGCTCTACGGCGTGGTCGTGTTGATGCAGAAGAGCTTCTCTGCCTTGCTCGACATGAAGCCCTATAGCCGCTATTGCCTGTATTCCGCCATCGGCCAGGCCGGCTCGGTTCTGCTGTTTGGCGTTGTGCTGGGCTTCGGTATGCCGGCAATCGCGCTTTCGTATGTCGTCGACTACGTGATCTTGGTCGGTTGTTCGCTGTGGTGGCTGCGTCGTCGTCTGCGTGGTCTTCAGGTCAAATCTATCCTGCATGGCGGTTTCTTTGGCCTTTTGCTCGGTGGCCTGGGTGCTGCCGCAGGCGCCGGCGTCATGTGGGCGCTTGAGCACTTTGTCGGGGCACTTGGCGGCTCGATTCTGATTACTCTTGGCTACGTTTGCGTTGCAGGTGTCGTCTCGCTTGCTGTTACCTTTGGCCTTGCCGTCGTCCTTAAGATGCCCGAGGTCTCGGCGCTGCTTCGTCGCAAGTAGGTGCGTGTGGCCGGTCACGACAACATTCCAACACTCGCCGAGCAGGTTTCGCGCGTTCCCACGCAGCCCGGATGTTACCTTTGGAAAGATGCCAAGGGCGATGTCATCTACGTTGGCAAGGCAAAAAACCTGCGTTCCCGTATGCGCCAGTACGTGACACTGCAGGATGAGCGTCAAAAGATCCCGCTGATGATGCAGCTGGTGGCGAGCTTTGACTATATCGTGGTGGAGACCGAGCACGAGGCGTTGGTGCTCGAGCGCAATTTGATTGGTCAGTACCATCCGTACTTTAACGTTGACCTCAAGGATGACAAGAGCTACCCCTTTATCGCCATTACAAAGGGCGACCTGTATCCCGCTATCAAATATACGCGCGAGCGCCATAAGCCGGGAACGCGTTATTTTGGTCCCTATACCGATAGCCGTGCGGCACGTGAGACGATAGATACGCTGCGCAAGGTTATCCCCATCTGCTCCGCATCCTGTGCGGAGTGGCGTCGTTGTCGTCGTATCGTCGAGTCTCACAGGGGCGAGGAAGACATCGTCAATATGATTTGCGCGCAAAACGGGCGTCCCTGCTTTGACTACCATGTCGGGCGCGGCCCGGGTGCGTGTGTCGGCGCGATTTCTCCTACGGACTATGCCAAGAACGTCAAACGTGTCGAACGTTTTTTGTCGGGCCATCGCAAGGATGTCGTCGATGAGCTGACCTCCGAGATGACGGATGCCGCCGAGGCGCTCGACTTTGAGCGCGCGGCACGCGTCAAACGTCGTTTGGAGGTCATCAGGGGTCTGGACGACCGTCAGCAAGTCGTTTTTCCCTCCAGTGTCGATATCGATGTCATCGGTTTCTATCGCGAGGAGACCATCTCCGCCGCTTGCGTCTTTGTCGTGCGTGAGGGTCGAACGGTTCGAACCTGCGAGTTTATTCTCGATAAGGGTTTGGATGTCGACGAAGAGGAACTTCAATCGGGCTTTCTTAAGCGCTATTACGACGAGACGGCTGATATTCCAGCTGAGATAAACCTCTCTGTCGAGCTTGAGGATGCGGAGGCGCTGGGGGAGTGGCTTGCAGGCAAGCGCGAGCGTTCCTGCCATCTCCATAGGCCGCAGCGTGGCGAAAAGCACCGTTTGCTCGATATGGCATCCAAAAATGCGCGCCATGCCCTCATGCGCTACATGATGCGAACGGGGTACGCTGACGACCGCACCAATCAAGCGCTCCTGGAGCTCGAAAGCGCGCTGGCGCTGCCGGCGCCGCCGATGCGTATCGAGTGCTTCGATATCTCGACGCTGCATGGAACCTTTACCGTCGCCTCGATGGTGGTGTTTACCAACGGACGCGCCGACAAGAGCCAGTACCGTCGTTTTAAAATTCAGGCCGAATTGGACGAGGCAAACGACTTCGTGTCGATGTCCGAGGTTTTGGGACGACGCTATGCTCCCGAGCGTATGGTCGACGAGCGCTTTGGCTCGCGCCCCGATTTGCTCGTTGTCGATGGCGGTAAGCCGCAATTGACCGCTGCGATCAAGCAACTTGAGGCTCTTGGGCTCGATATACCGGTTTGTGGCTTGGCGAAGGCCGATGAGGAAGTTTTTGTGCCTTGGGACGAGACTCCCGTCGTGCTGCCGACCGGGTCTGCTTCGCTCTATCTAATTAAACAGGTTCGCGATGAATCGCACCGTTTTGCCATCACGTTCCATCGCGAGTTGCGCGATAAAGCCATGACGGTTTCGGTACTCGATGACGTTCCAGGCGTGGGACCCACCAGAAAACGTGCCCTTATGCGCCATTTTGGCTCGATGAAGCGTTTGCGCGCGGCGAGCGAGCAAGAGATCGCGGAAGTTCGCGGCATACCTGCCGATGTCGCCAAGGCGGTCCACGAGGCGCTCGTCGCATGGAATGCCGAGCGCGCCGAGGCATCGGCTAGCCATTCCGATAGCTAAACACGAGCCTAAACAACTGGTATACATGCTTGCGCGATTTTCAAGCATTTATTTCGCCATGATTACCTGCTGGTTTCGGTTTTTATTAACGCTAAAACGTTTGACTAACCCAAGCAAAAACCCTGTTATCCTGCGGGTTGACGAAGACTGATATCTCACCTCGCCGACACATACTGTCTGCAGTATCGTTTGTCAACGAATTCGGTGAACGGTAGTAAATACCGTCCAAGCGGATGTATGTATCGGTCGCCGAGCGCGGCACCTAAGTTGGGTTTGTCGGTAGGTAAGGTATATGTCGTCCGCAAGTTGCGCGGGGGCAAGTCTAGGTGCTCCCGGGTAAGATTCTCTATTGATAGGAGAAGACATGGCCATCATCAACAAGGGTATGTCCAGGCGTTCGTTCCTCGGCCTCACCGGCAGCGTCGCTGCTGTCGCAGGGCTTGGTCTCACCGGCTGCGGTGGCAGCTCTAGCGACGAGGGTTCCGCTTCCGGTTCCACCGATTCCGCCAACCGTGGCGGCGGCGTGATCACCGCTGGTTCCGCTTACGCTCCGTCCAGCTTCGATCCCGCCAGCACCGGCTCCGCTGTGGGCCTGGGTGCTAACTGGCACGTCGTCGAGGGCCTCTACGGCATCGATTACCACGACTACAGCACCTTCAATGAGCTCGCCACCGACGATCCCAAGTCCGTGGACGACACTACCTTCGAGGTCACCATCCGCAAGGGCGCAAAGTTCTCCGATGGCACCGAGGTCACCGCTGACGATGTCGTCGCCTCCTACACCGCTTGCGCCGCTTCCGCTACCTATGCTCCGTTCTTCCAGCCCTTCGAGTCCATCGAGGCCAAGGACGCCAGCACCGTGACGGTCAAGACCAAGGTCCCCAACTTCTCCCTGCTCAAGGATCGTCTGGCCATCGTCCGCGTTACCCCGGCCACCCAGACCGAGGAGGATCGCGCCAAGCAGCCGATCGGCTCCGGTCCCTGGATGTACGACTCTATCTCCGATACCGAGATTACCCTGGTTCCCAACCCCGAGTACAACGGTGAGTATGCTGCCGAGGATAAGAAGATCCAGTACAGCATCCTGACCGACCCCACCGCTCGCGTTACCGCTCAGCAGGAGGGCTCCACGCTCGTAATGGAGCTCGTTACCGCTGATGCCGTCGACCAGCTCGAGAGCGCCGGCTGCAAGATCGATAACGTTCAGGGTTTCGGCACCCGCTTCATCATGTTCAACGTCGCCAAGGAGCCTTGGAACAACGTCAAGGTCCGTCAGGCCGTCATGTATGCGCTCGACACCGAGAAGATGGTCAGCAACACCTTCGCCGGCCTTGCCACCGCTGCCAGCTGCTACCTGCCCAAGAGCTTCACCAATTATCATGAGGCTTCCACGGTGTACAAGACCAACGCCAAGAAGGCTAAGAAGCTCATCGAGGAGTCCGGCATCACCCCGGGTGCCATCACCCTGCGCACCACCGACAACGAGCAGATTAAGGGCATGGCCGCCCAGGTCAAGAACGACCTCGACGCTCTCGGCTTCGATGTGACCATCCAGACCGATACCTCGCCGGCCACCTACGCTGCCATCGACGGCGGCGAGGCCTACGATATCCTCCTTGCTCCTGGCGATCCTTCCTGCTTCGGCGCCGACCCCGACCTGCTACTCAACTGGTGGTACGGCGACAACGTCTGGATGCAGACCCGTTGCCCGTGGAAGGAGTCCGCTGAGTGGCAGAAGCTCCACAGTCTCATGGACGAAGCTCTTGCCGCCGAGGGCGACGAGCAGCAGAAGAAGTGGAACGAGTGCTTCGACATCATTGCCGACAACGCCGTTCTGTACCCCGTTGTCCACGTCAAGACCGTCTCCGCTTCCTGGGACGATCCGTCCACTGCGCCCAACGGCGAGGCTCTCGATGGCTTCAAGGGCATCGGCACGACGAGCATGTCCTTCAGGGGCGTTGCGACCGTCAAGGCGTAAGACTCGCTTGAGTCTGTATGCAGGATGTCGGTCGTAAGGCAGCGTCCTCATAGTTGAAACAAAGACCCGGGCGACCTCGATGTCGCTCGGGTCTTGTAATGAGTATCCGTACTCATATACCAGTTGGTCCTACCGACAAAAGAAAGGGGAGAGAACGTGAACAACTTGCTACGTTTGATTGGAAGGCGTCTTGTGGCGCTGCCGATCATGGCATTGGGCGTCACCGTCCTGGTGTTCTTCCTTATGTCGTTCTCCAAGACCGACCCCGCCTACACGGCGTTGGGTGACGGTGCCTCGCCTGAGGCGGTTGCCGAGTACCATGAGAAGTATGGTCTGGACGACCCCTGGCCCGTGCGCTACGTGCGCTATATGGGCGATCTGATCCATGGCGACATGGGCACCTATGGTGCTGCTCGCAACTCCGTTGCCAAGCGCATCTCCACGGCCCTACCCGTCACGATGCAGCTGACCTTCATCGGCCTTGCCATCGGTGCGGTCGTTTCGTTTTTGCTCGGCGTCATCGCGGCACTGTATCGCGACAAATGGCCGGATCAAGTGATTCGCGTCTTTTCCATCGCCGGCTTGGCAACCCCGTCGTTCTGGCTTGCCGTTCTGTTGATCCTGCTGTTCTCTTCCTACCTTAAGGTGCTCCCGGCATCGGGTGCTCTGCCTCACTTCACCACGAATCCGGTTGGCTATCTGGGACGTATGATCATGCCCGCCATCGCCTTGGCATTTCCGCTGACGGGCCAGATGACTCGTATTGTGCGTACCGCCATGGTCGAGGAGCTCGACAAGGATTACGTCCGCATGGCTCGCGGCGCCGGCGTTCCCGAGAAGGTCGTCGTCGGCATCAACGTTCTTCGCAATGCGCTGATCACCCCGGTCACCACCCTCGGTCTTAAAATCGGTTACCTCATGGGCGGCGCCGTCGTCATCGAGGTTATCTTCAACCTCCCCGGCATGGGCACCGCGATTCTGCAGGGCGTTCAGGGCAACGAGGCGAACCTGGTTCAGGGCGTCGTTATCGTCGTTGCTCTTGCCTTCATCATCATCAACATCGTGGTTGACATGCTCTACCTGCTCATCAACCCGCGCATCAGGACGGTGTAGATTATGGTAAAGATTCGAGAGAAGCAAACCGAGCAGCTCGAGAAGGCTGCCTCCAAGGGGCTCAAGCTCGGTGGCTGGAAGAAGATGACGCTGTCTTCTAAGATTGCCGCCGTCGTGCTGGTGCTGGTCGCCCTGACTGCGATTCTGGCGCCCCTTCTTGCCCCCTATAGCCCGGTCGAGATCTTTACGGCTCGCCAGGCTCCCGGCAACGGATTTATCTTCGGTACCGACGATAAGGGCCGCGACATTCTGTCGCGTATGCTCTACGGT
>CAVHBE010000080.1:543-6061 GCA_963634045.1 Methanobrevibacter smithii | reverse complement strand
CATCGTTTCCGGCGCCAAGGCTCCGTGGATTTTGATCAAGCATGTTCTGCGTAACTGCATCGCCCCGATCATGGTCTTCACCGTTACCCTGGTCGCCGACGCCATCATCTTCGAGGCCTCGCTGACCTTCATCGGCGCTGGTATTCAGGAGCCCACCGCTACCTGGGGCAACATCCTCGCCGACGCCCGCGGCGGCGTGCTCGCCGGTCGTTGGTGGCAGGCGCTGTTCCCGGGCCTGGCCATCATGATCACCTGCCTGGCGCTCAACATCCTCTCCGAGGGCATTACCGACGCCATGGCCGCCGCTCCCTCCGCCGCCCTGGATCCGACCGATTCCTCCAAGCGTCGCGAGGCCGACCTGCTGGTCTCCGACCCCGTTCGCGCCTACAAGGAGCAGGCCCAGTCCCTCTCCGCTCGCCTTGGCGCCCTGCGCGATGTCGAGCTCAAGCGTGACGATCGCCATGTGCCCGACGAGTCTGTCGAACCGATTCTCTCGGTCCGTGACTTCTGCATCCAGTTTGAGCATCACGGTGATATCAACGTCGTCGACCATGTCAACTTTGACGTCCGTCCTGGTCAGACCATGGGCCTGGTGGGCGAGTCCGGTTGCGGTAAGTCCATCACCACACTGGCCATCATGGGCCTGACCGACGATGACGAGCATCTTTCCGGCGAGGTCCTCTGGGAGGGCCGTGACCTGCTCAAGATGAGCAAGAAGGAGTGGTTCGGCCTGCGCGGTACCGATATCGCCATGGTCTATCAGGACGCCCTGTCCTCGCTCAACCCCTCCATGCTCATCTCTGCCCAGATGAAGCAGCTCACCAAGCGCGGCGGAACTCGCAGCGCCGAGGAGCTTCTGGAGCTCGTCGGCCTCGATCCCAAGCGCACGCTCGAGAGCTATCCGCACGAGCTTTCCGGTGGACAGCGTCAGCGTGTCCTGATCGCTATGGCCCTTACCCGCGACCCCAAGCTGGTCATCTGCGACGAGCCCACGACCGCTCTGGACGTTACCGTCCAGAAGCAGGTCATTAAGCTGCTCAACGATCTTCAGGCCAAGCTCGGCTTTGCCATGATCTTCGTTTCGCATGACCTGGCGCTGGTCGCCGAGGTTGCCCATAACATCACGGTTATGTACGCCGGCCAGGTTATCGAGCAGGCACCCACCAAGGAGCTGCTCACGAACCCGATCCACGAGTACACCCGCGGTCTTCTGGGTTCCGTTCTGTCCATCGAGAGCGGCTCGGGCCGCCTGCACCAGGTGCCCGGCGCCGTTCCCAGCCCGCGCGATTTCCCCAAGGGCGATCGCTTCGCGCCCCGCTCGAGCCATCCGCGCATTGGCCTGGACACCCGTCCGGTCTTCAAGCGCGTGCCCGGCACCGAGCACTTCTATTCCGAGCTCCCCGACGAGGTGCTCAAGGCAAATGGTTTGACCCCTCACGCGGAGGTGATGTAGATGAGCGAGACCGCAGTCAACGGCGTCGAGCCGATCATCTTCCTTGATGACGTCCACGTCACCTTTAGGACCCGTACCGGCTCGATTCTGCACCCCAACCTGGTTCACGCCGTCCAAGGTGTAACGATTAAGCTCATGCCCGGACAGACCATCGGCATCGTCGGCGAGTCCGGATGCGGAAAGTCCACCACCGCCAACGTCATGTGCGGCCTGCAGGCCCCTACGAGTGGCAAGGTCTACTTTAAGGGCAAGGACGTTACCAAACGTACCGCCGAGGACCGTCGCCACATGGGTCGCGTCATCTCGGTCGTGTTCCAGAACCCGGCCACGGCGCTCAACCCCCGCATGGTCGTTCGCGAGCAACTGCTCGACCCCATGCGCGTCCACAACCTGGGTACCGAGGCCGAGCAGGAGAAGCGCGTCAAGGAGCTCTTGGAGCTCACCGGTCTGCCCAGCTCCGCCGCCGAGGTTCTTCCCGGCCAGCTTTCGGGCGGCCAGCGCCAGCGCGTCGCAATTGCCCGTGCCCTGTCGCTGAACCCCGATGCCATCATCGCCGACGAGCCCACCTCGGCTCTGGACGTTTCGGTCCGCGCGCAGATTCTGAACCTGCTGACCGACCTTAAGAAGGAGCTCGGCCTGGCCATGGTGTTCATCAGCCATGACATCCAGACGGTCCGCTATATCTCTGACGACATCATCGTTATGAATGGTGGCAAGATCGTCGAGCAGGGCGAGGCCAAGCAGGTCTTCCAGCACCCTCAGGACCCCTACACCAAGATGCTGCTCGGCGCTGCGCCGTCGCTGCTGCATCCCAAGCTCGGCGAGTAGCCTCGCTTTCCCTCCCGTGCGCCCGGTTCCCTTGCCGGGCGCACCTCCGTTGCGATTTCGAAAGGTTGGGTTCACGAGCCATGCCAAGTGCTCAGGAGCTACAACAGCGATTTGGTGAATACCGAGGCGCTATGCCCCGTCCATCGGATTTCGATCTCTTTTGGAAGGACCGCATGGCCGAGGCCGACGCCGTCGAGCTCGACTACGCGATTGAGGCGGCTTCGGTTGCGGATTCCGCTACCTGTCGGTTTTTCGACCTCTGGTATACCGGCATGTGTGGCGCACGCCTGCATGCCAAGTACCTTAAACCCGTCTCGGACGAGCCCGTGCCATTGGTACTTCAGTTCCATGGGTATCCGGGTGCAAGCCGCAGCTGGTTTGAGCAGGCGTCGTTTGCGGGCATGGGCATGGCGCTCATTGCTCTCGATTGTCCTGGCCAAGGAGGCCCCTCCGAGGACATTGGTGGATTTGAGGGCACGACGGTCGCGGGCCATATCGTCGCCGGTATCGACGGCGACCCGGCCAACCTCTACTATGTCCGCCTACACCAGGATATCCGCATTCTGTGCCGTATCGTTCGCGAGCTCGAGGGCATCGATCTTACCCGCGTGTATGTGAACGGCGCATCGCAGGGCGGCGGTTTGGGTATTGCAACCTGCGCGCTTAACAGCGAGCTTATCAATCGCGCCGCCATCCTCTATCCCTTCTTATCGGACTTCCGCCTGGTTTGGGATCTGGACGCCGACGATATTGCCTATGAGGGCCTGCGCTATTGGTCTCGCTGGTTTGACGAGGACTCGACTCGTATTGACGAAGCCTATGCCAAGCTGGCGTACTTCGATTCCAAGAACTTTGCCCCCATGGTCAAATGCCCCGTGCTGTTTGGCACGGGCACGGCCGATGTCGTCTGTCCACCGGCGACGCAGTTTGCGGTCTACAACAACCTGACCTGCGAGAAGCGGCATGAGTTTTTTGAAGGCTTTGGCCACGAGGAGATTCAGGACTTTGATGATCTGATCATTCCGTTTTTCTGCAAGGGAGGGGAGGCTCATGTCTAAGTGCGAGAGCAATGTTGACGAGCTGATAGTCCCCGGGCTCGTGGGAATTCCTGGAACGGTTTCGTCAAGGCTCGCAGAATATCAGGACTGGCACGGTGATGTCCAAGCAGATCTTTCTGATTTAGAGACATGCGCTTCGAATCTTGAGATTCAAGGCCTGGCCATTACGGCAATTGACTTTGTTAACCCCTGCGCCCGTTACTCGGAGGTTTCCTTTAAGCTCGGTGACGATGTGGTCCACGCTCGTTTGATTGAGCCTGTCGGTCGTGCCCGAGTATCTGAGCGCGTGCCGCTGTGCCTGATGTTCCATGACATCGATCGGCCTGTGCGCGGCTGGCATCACATGACGAGATTTGCCGCCATGGGGTATGCCGTCCTCGCGCTGGATGACGATGTTGCTGGTGCGGACGACCTGCAGCGGGGGATTGCTTCGCCCGCTTTTGTCGAGCGCGTCCGTTGGGGTTGCGCGATGGCGAAGGTTGCGCGCAATCTTGATGGCGTGGACTCCGATCGCATTTTTGCGTGGGGCGAGGGCCTTGGCGGCGGTGTTGCGCTGGCGGTTTCCGCTCTGGACGAGCGGGGCCTTGCCTGCACGGCGGTTGCCAATCCAATTCCCGGTGGCCTCGAGGCTCTGTCGTCTCGGGTGCGCGGATCGGTGCTCATGGGCACATCGCTTATGGACGCCGTGAGCGATCCCAAGGGTCAGTTTGCCGTATTCAACGGTCTTGAGTGCGACCGAAGGCATATCATCTATGCCAAATACGCTCACGAGCGCATCAATGCGTTCGAAAACGAAGTCGTCGACTTCTTTAACCAAACGTTCTACCCGTGTTCTTTGGCCTAGACGGCCTGGACACTGCCAACAAGAGTGGGCGGCATAGGGCCGCTCGCCAGACAACTAAGGAGATTCTTGTGGCAACTCAGAAATTCACCGGCGTTATCCCTCCCGTCGTTGTTCCCGATACCGAAGACCACCAGCTCGATATTGCCTCCTTTGAGCGCAGCATCAACCGCATGATCGATGCCGGCGTCGATGGCCTGTTCTTCCTGGGATCCTCGGGCGAGGTCGTCTTCTCCACTGACGAGCGCCGTCGCCAGATTGTCGCCGAGGCCGTGCGCATCGTCGACCACCGCGTGCCTGTTCTGGTCGGCATCATCGACACCGAGACCGAGCGCATGATCGAGCACGGCAAGGTCGCTCAGGAGCTGGGTGCCGATGCGCTTGTCGCCACCTGCCCGTTCTATGCCCTGCAGGGCATGACCGAGGTCGAGGAGCACTTCCGCATTCTGCACGAGGAGCTCGACCTGCCCATCTTTGCCTATGACATTCCCGTCTGCGTCCACACCAAGCTCCCCTGGAAGCTCCTTGCCAAGCTCGGCGCCGAGGGCGTCCTGGCCGGCGTTAAGGATTCCTCGGGTGATGACATCTCGTTCCGCTACCTCGTTCAGGAGAACGAGAAGAACGGCCACCCGATGAGCATCCTCACCGGTCACGAGGTTGTTGTCGACGGCGCCTACCTCGGTGGCGCCGACGGTTCCGTCCCTGGTCTCGCCAACGTTGAGCCCGAGGGCTACGTGCGTCAGTGGAAGGCCGCTCAGGCCGGCGACTGGGCTACCGTCAAGGCCGAGCAGGATCGCCTCAATGAGATTTCGCACATCTGGGATGTCACCTCGGGCGTCCAGGGCTATGCCGGTGGCGTCGGCGCCTTCAAGACCGCTATGAACCTCATGGGTATCTTCGACAGCCCGACCATGCCGCGCCCGGTGAAGGCCATGACCGGCGAGAACGTCGAGGCGATTAAGAAGGTCCTCCAGGACAACGGCCTCCTTTAAAGCTTTCCCAGGCACCCGACCTCGCCGTTCAACCGTGCGGTCATGACCCATTAGGTCAATGGCCACACGGTTTCTCGGCAAACTCGGGCACCTGGAAAACCTTTACCGCGCTGTGACGGCTAGCCTGACGGCGCATTTCCTGTAGTTGTTTATATCTCCTAAGGAGAGCGACATGGAGAACAAGTACGTTTGCTCCGTCGATATCGGCGGCACCAAGATTGCGACTGCCATTATGGAGTATCCGGCTGATGGCGGCGTGCCCCATCCGGTCTTTGAAGCTGAGGTTCCCACCGAGGCCCAGGAGGGTGGCGAAGCGGTCTTCCAGCGCATCGAGGCTTCTATCAAG
>CAVHBE010000080.1:0-467 GCA_963634045.1 Methanobrevibacter smithii | reverse complement strand
TATCAAGGCAGCTCTTGAGGCAAATCCCGATGTCGAGGTCCTCGGAGTTGGCATCGGCGCTGCCGGTGTCGTCGACCCCAAGACGGGCGCCATCGCGTATGCCAACGAGATTATGCCTGGCTGGTCCGGCGTTCAGTTGGGGCCGCGTCTGCGCGAGGACCTTGGTTTTCCCGTTGCCGTGGTGGGCGACGTGCAGGCTCATGCTCTGGGCGAGGCCCACTGGGGCGTCGGCAAGGGCAAGTTCTCCGTCTTGTGTCTGGGCATCGGCACGGGCATCGGCGGCGCATATGTCGAGAACGGCCGCGTGATGCAGGGCTTCCACGGTGCTGCCGGTCATATGGGCCACATCGAGTGCTCGGCTGCCGCCGGTATTCCCTGCGCCTGCGGGCGTTCCGGCCATCTTGAGTCGGTTGCTTCGGGCACTTCCATTGGTCGTATGTACGATGAGCGTTTTGGCCGCGTCGATC
>CAVHBE010000079.1:0-12123 GCA_963634045.1 Methanobrevibacter smithii | reverse complement strand
GACAACGACGGCCGCGTGCTCACCGACCGTGGCGACTGGAAGCAGATGAGCTTTGGTGCCGCGCGCGGTCGCTACGTGACCGTCAAGGTGCTCCACGCCGGCGGTGGCAGCGTTGACGCCTACTGCAGCATGGCGGAGCTCAAGTTCTACGGTACGGCCGTTCCCAATCCGGTGGCGAAGGACGACCTCACTGCCGCGATTGAAAAGGTTGATGCCGAGGTTGCAGCCGGCGACCTTAAGGCCAGCGACTACACCGAGGCTTCCTGGACCGCGTTCCAGAACGCCTTGGCGAGCGCCCGCGCCATCCTGAACGACGAGAACGCCACGCAGGACGAGGTCGACCAGGCACTCAAGGCACTCGAGAGTGCTCGCGACGCGCTTGAGAAGACTCCGGTGACCCCGGTCGAGAACCCGACCAAGAAGCAGCTCAAGGCCTTGGTCAAGCAGGCGAAGGAGACTGACACCAGGGGCAAGACGGACGAGTCTGTCAAGGCCCTGACGGATGCCATTACCTACGCCGAGGACGTCTTGGGTGATGAGAATGCTTCCGACATCCAGCTCCAGGCGGCCTATGACCAGCTCAAGCTGGCCATTGAGAGCCTCAAGGATGCCGATTCCGGCAACCAGGGTTCCGGCAATGGCTCAAACGGCGGCAACCAGGCGGGCAAGCCCGCAGGCGACAAGGCCCAGGGCAGCAAGAAGAGCGGTTCGGCGATCCCCAATACCGGCGACCAGACGGCGGCGACCGTCGCGGCCGTCGGTGGTCTTGGCGCCATCATCGCCGCGATCGGCGCTTTCTTCCATCGTCGCAGCAAGGCTAAGTAGTCCCAGCGACAACTAAGCAAACGTGCCCGCCGCTCCGTCAAGGACGGCGGGCATTGCTTTATTATTTCAGCCAACGTACGTCATGGCAATATCCGGTAGGTCGCAGGGCGCTTCGCGGGCGGGCCAGGCTCTATCTGAACGACTTTGCGAAGCAACCGGAGTGAAGATAAAGCCTGGCCCGCCCGCGAAGCGCCACAGAGACCGCAGGGACGGGAGCAGCTATACTACTCTCAGTAGTTAAGGGTCGCGGATTCGCCGCGTCACCGCTCTCAACAGGAGGTCTTTGTTTATGGCAGATCAGAAGCCGGTTGTCGGGATCATCATGGGCTCCAAGTCCGATCTGGGCGTTATGGAAGGTTGCACCGCCGAGCTCGAGGCACTGGGCGTGCCCTATGAGCTCGTGATTGCGAGCGCGCACCGCACGCCGGCGAAGGTCCATGAGTGGGCCTCGACTGCTGCCGACCGTGGCATCAAGGTGATTATCGCTGCCGCCGGCAAGGCTGCTCACCTGGGCGGTGTCGTGGCTGCGTTTACGCCGCTGCCGGTCATCGGCGTGCCTATGAAGACGAGCGATCTGGGTGGTATGGACTCGCTGCTGTCGATGGTGCAGATGCCTTCGGGCGTGCCCGTTGCCTGTGTGGCCATCAACGGTGCCAAGAACGCCGCCATTTATGCCACGCAGATTCTGGGCGCATGCGACCCCGAGTACCGCAAGGTTATCGAGAAGATGAAGCAGGAGATGGCCGACGCCTAGGCGTTCCGCCGTTTCACCGCAGTATAAGGAGAGCCATGTCCGACTATCAGGGAAAACGATTCAAGGCTTCTCAGATTCCCGATCCGTCGAAGCCGGGTGCTGCCTGTGCGGCACAGCAGGGTCGGACATCCTCTCCTCAGCAGCCGCGCGCGCCGCGCCCCGTGACACCGGCGACGCATCGTCGACAGGACGCGCCGGCCGCATATCGACCTTCATCTTATAGCAATGCTAAGAAGCCGCCCCGGTCTTCATCGCATGCCGCGCCGTCGGATTACACCGAGCCGCCGCGCAAAAAGCGCCGCTCCGTTATTCCCATCTTGCTCATCATTATTGGTATCGGCCTAATCGTTGCCGCTGCAGCCATCTTTATCAACGCCCAGATTGGCTACAAGCAGGCGAGCGAGTCGTATCAGAAAATCGAGAAGCAATATGTAAGCGATAAGGACGCCAGCGGCGTGCCGACTATCGACTTCGATGCGCTTGCTCAGACAAACCCCGAGATTGTGGGTTGGATTTATGTGCCGGGAACCAACATCAACTATCCCGTGGTGCAGACCAACAACAACTCCAAATACCTCAACACGCTGTTCGACGGTACGGCCAATGCATCTGGGGCCATTTTCCTGGATAGCGATGACACCGCGCCGGGAATGATTGACCAGCAGACCACGATCTACGGCCACCATATGAACGATGGGTCGATGTTCAACGTGATTTCGGACACCACCGACCAAGCGACGTTCGATAGCATCGAGTACGTGTATTACATCACGCGCGATGCAACGTATAAGCTGCGACCGCTGGCGACCAAGGTGGTCGAGGACACGTATGCCAAGGCGCGCACGACCAATTTTGAGGGCGACGACGGGCTCAAGAACTATCTGTCCGAGATGCTCGACGGTGCCTCTGCCGTGGCGAGCGATGCCACCGATCGTGCCGCTTCGGCAACCAAGGTCGTAACGCTTGTGACCTGTCGTTCGTTATCGCTGAGCAACACGCGTGCCGTCATGGTGCTCACGCCGGTCGAGGAATAGATAATGGGCTACTCAATGACGGTGAAAGGGGAAATGATGCTCGAGAATGGCAAAACGATGCCTTCGGTTGATGCTTGGCTGCGCGAGGCCAAGGCCGATTCGTCGGTACCTGCGTGCGGTATGTATCTGACACATAACGGTGTGGTGCGCGCGACGCCCAAGGCCGAGGCGCGCGGTGTCGAGACCGATGGCGTGGCGCCGGGCCACAAGGTGGGCGGCATGGTGTTTGGCTACGACGCCAGCAAGGTACAGACCGCCATCGAGGCGACGCGCGCGATGCCGGGTATCGGCTATGTGCGCGTGTGGCTGGCAAGCGGCGAGCTTGCCGTAGGTGACGACATCATGCTCGTGCTCATCGGCGGGGACATTCGCCCGCACGTGGTCGATGCGCTGCAGGCGCTCGTTGGCACCATCAAGAATGAATGCGTGAGTGAGGTCGAGCGCGAGGCGTAGAGGCTTGCGTCGATAGAAGGCTCGTTTATAAAAATGCCCGCCGGTACGTGTGATACCGGCGGGCATTTTGCGTTTTGGGCGCGGTGAGCGCTACACGCGCGTTGCATCCTTGGGGCTCATGGTCATGCTCTGGAAGCGATTCTCCATAAAGTCATTATCGAAATACTTGCCGTAGAACTGCGCAACGGGAATATCCGGTTCCGTGCCGTTGGCGCGCTGATACCAATAATCGAGCGACTGCAGCGTCATAACGCCATCGACCAGCATAATGATGGTGAAGATGACGGTAGCCGAGTAGCGGCTCTTCCACGGAATCATGTTGATGAGCTTGAGCAGCCTCGGCAGCAGCAGCTTGATCCAGATGAGGCCGCCCAGGCCCCACAGACAGGCGAAGCCCGTGCAGGTGCGTCCGCCCGTGAGGACCACGAGCGGGTCGGGCATACCGAACAGCGTTATGTGCGAGTAGCTCCACGAGACCACGCCAAACGCGGTCTGCATAAACCAGCCCACGAACACCTCAAAGCTGGCGCCGAGCAGGGCGCTCACCAGGAAAATGATGATGGGGTTCTTTTTATAGAAGCGGTTGAGCACCATGGTCATGAGCACGGCACCAAAGCCGTAGATGGGGCTGAAGGGGCCAAACAGCATACCGGCGCGGTCCTGGTAGACACCCGGATCGTCGACGGTCATATGCCAGATATCCTCCAGGACCAGGCCGAGTATGCAGCAGACAAAGAATACCCAGAACAGGTTGAAGTAGTTGAGCTTGATGTAGCCTTCGCCGGTTTCATCGCGCCCGAGCATGCCCTCGGCGGCGGCGTCGCGGTCGAGCATCTCCTGCAGGCGGCGCTGCAGCTCGCGCTCCTGGCGCAGCGTGGGGTCGACGGTGGCCGAAAGTGCGACGAGGATGCCGAGCTGGATGGCAGGGCGCAGCAAGAAGGGCCCGATGCCCTGGAGCATCACGTCAACCAAAAGCTCGACGACGGTAAACGCGATAAGGATATAGGACAGACGGGCGGCATTGCGACGCTGGTTCTTGATGAGGTCTAGGCCAAAGATGATCAAGATGACAGCACTGGCAGCCGAGAGCATGATGCCGGCGACGATAAGGCCGACCGCGACGAGTGTGTTGTCGCCGAGCTTGGCGGCGGCGTTGCCATTGATGAGCGCGGTGATGACCTGCCACATAAAGGCGCCGACCGAGGGGAGCGTGCCCACGCCGGACAGGATGCACAGGACGGCGTACACCTTAATGATGAGGGGGATCTTCTTGACCTCCGTGGCGCTGGGGACGCTGGGGTCGAGTTCGTTTCGATCCATACATAACCTTTCTCGTTTTGCTGTAGGTACAAGGATACGCCGCCGACCTGCCAAAAGACAGGACGAACGTCCCGATTGCAACAATGCAAGCCCTAACGGCGGGCGAGACACGTCGCAACGAAAGCATGCGGGATCGTCGGCCCCGAGGCGGTTGCCCAATAAAATGTTTGGCTGCAAAACGGATTATAAGCTCGGTGGGCTTTTAAAAAGCGCTGTTCATGCGCGGGAGTGCTTGTCTTGCCGTGCGTATAATAGGGCAGGTAACGCCAAATAACGAGGCTCTGAGGGGATGCCATGTCTCAAGAAACCATCCACGCGGCCGAGCGCGCCGCGGGACAGGTGAAGACCATGTCGACGTATGATCCGGACTCCGACCAGCTGCATGAGGAATGCGGCATTTTTGGTGTGTGGGCGCCCGATCGCGATGTGGCTCGACTGACGTACTTTGGTCTGCGCGCGCTGCAGCATCGCGGCCAGGAATCGGCGGGAATCGCCGTGGGTGATGGCGGCACGGTTATGGTTCGCAAAGACCTGGGACTGCTCGATCGCGTGTTCTCCAACGCCGACTTGTCGACGCTCTCCGGCCAGCTGGCCGTGGGCCACGTGCGCTATGGCACTGCCGGTGCCAAGAGCTGGGAAGCCTCGCAGCCGCATCTTTCCACCATCAACAGCGTCATTATCGCGCTTGCGCACAACGGTACCCTCGTCAACACCGACGAGCTGCGCCGCCAGCTGATCGAGCTGGGCGTGCCGTTCCTCTCCAATTCGGATTCCGAGGTCGCGACCAAGCTTATCGGCTACTTTACCCAGCGTACGGGTCATCTGCGCGAGGGCATTCGTAAGACCATGGAGCTCGTGCGCGGCGGCTACGCCATGACGCTCATCAACGAGCAGGCGCTCTACGCATTCCGCGATCCGCACGGCATTCGCCCGCTCGTGCTGGGCAAGCTGGTGGACGAGGGCCTGGACCAGGCCGATGCCGCATCCGTTTCGCAGCTGCCGTCGCAGGACGGCGCCGCGACGGTCGACTCCGCCGTCCGTGCCACGCGCGCCGGCGGCTGGGTCGTTGCTTCCGAGACCTGCGCACTCGACATCGTGGGTGCCGAGTACGTCCGTGACGTTCGTCCCGGCGAGATTTTGCGCATCAGCGCCGAGGGTCTGGTATCCGAGCAGGGCGTGCCTGCAGCCGAAGAGCCCGCAAACTGCATCTTTGAGCAGGTCTACTTTGCCCGCCCCGACTCCATCATGAACGGCAAGAGCGTCTATGCCTGCCGTTACGACATGGGTCGTCAGCTGGCACATGAGGAGCCCGTCGAGGCCGATCTGGTCATCGGCGTGCCCGACTCCGGCCTGCCGCCCGCGGAGGGGTATTCGCACGAGAGCGGTATTCCCTTTGGCGAGGGCCTCATCAAGAACCGCTATGTGGGCCGTACGTTTATCGAGCCCACGCAGGAGCTGCGCGCCATGGGCGTGCGTATGAAACTCAACCCGCTGCGCGACAACATCAAGGGCAAGCGCCTGGTCGTCATCGACGACTCCATCGTGCGCGGCACCACCATGGTGCAGCTCGTCAAGATGCTGCGCAACGCCGGCGCCAAGGAGATTCATATCCGCATCAACTCGCCCGAGGTCATCTGGCCGTGCTTCTACGGTATCGATACCGACGTGCAGTCGCAGCTTATCAGCGCCAACAAGACGGTTGACGAGATTTG
Source organism: Methanobrevibacter smithii (assembly GCA_963634045.1). Classification (GTDB taxonomy): domain Bacteria; phylum Actinomycetota; class Coriobacteriia; order Coriobacteriales; family Coriobacteriaceae; genus Collinsella. The sequence goes on along the minus strand of CAVHBE010000079.1, from coordinate 6,025 downwards.
CGAGTATATCGGCGCCGATTCGCTGGCCTTCCTTTCGGTTGAGGGCCTGCTCAAAGTCATGCCCAAGGGCGGCTACTGCGATGCGTGCTTTACCGGCCGTTATCCCGTGGCGATTCCCGAGAGCTTTGGCCGCGACAAGTTTATGGAGGGCTTTAAGCCCCGCAACCTGGATAAGCCGCTGCACTTTGACGACGACGCCGTGGTCGAGAAATACGACGACCGTAGCTGGGAAGAGAAGCACGGCGAGGCCTAAAACCTGCCATGTAGGGACAGGTTTATTTTGGTAGGTTTACCTGCTGTTTTGTTGATATGGCGGCGCGTGCTGTTATGGCGCGCGCCGAAATGAACGCAACTATGAGCACCGTTTGACGCCCGCGCGGCGCCACGGTAGTGGGAGAGGAAGGCTCAGATGAGCGACAGCAAGCATGTGACGTATGAGGATGCCGGCGTCGATACCGCCGAGGGCGGCCGCGCCGTTGACGCTATTAAGCAGATGGTTAAGGACACCAACCGTCCCGAGGTCATCGGCGGCATCGGTGGCTTTGGTGGCCTGTTCTCGGCTGCCGCGCTTAAGGATATGGAAGACCCGATTCTGATTAGCGGTACCGACGGCGTGGGCACCAAGCTCGTGCTCGCCCAGATCATGGACCGTCACGAGACGGTGGGCCAGGACCTGGTCGCCATGTGCGTCAACGACATTTTGGCTTCGGGCGCCGAGCCGCTGTTCTTCCTGGACTACGTTGCCATCGGCCACATTGAGGCCGAGCACATGGCAAAGATCATCAAGGGCGTGGCCGACGGCTGCAAGCTCGCGGGCTGCGCGCTCGTGGGCGGCGAGATGGCCGAGCACCCCGGCGTCATGGCTCCCGCCGACTACGACCTTGCCGGATTTACCGTGGGCGTCGTCGACCGTCCCAAGATGCTCGACCCCGCGAACGTCCGCCCCGGCGACGTGATTCTGGGCCTGCCTTCCACCGGCGTGCACTCCAACGGCTACTCGCTCGTGCGCAAAGTCATTGGCGTTGACGGCATCAAGCCGGGCACGCCCGAGGCCGCCGCTAAGGCCGAGGAGCTGAGCCGCCCGCTCGAGGCCCTCGGCGGCGCATCGCTGGCCGACGCCCTGCTGGCCCCCACGCGCATCTACGTCAAGCCGGTTCTTGAGCTGCTGCGCGGTGGCGCTCCGGTGCACGCGATTGCCCACATCACCGGCGGCGGTATTACCGAGAACCTCAACCGCGCGCTTGCCGACGACGTCGACGCTGTGGTCACCCGCAACGGCGCCGAGATGGGCTGGGATGTTCCGCCCGTCATCACCTACGTGTCGCGTCAGGCCGAGCTCGCGCCCAACGAGGCATGCAAGACCTTCAACATGGGCGTCGGCCTGTGCCTGATCGTCGCCCCCGAGGACGAGGCTGCCGTGACCGAGGCCCTGGTTGCGCTGGGCGAGAAGCCGTTCCGCGTGGGCGAGTGTGTCGAGGGTTCCGGTAAGGTCGTGTACTCCGATGAGCGCTAACGAGCAGATGGCTGCCGCCGAGGGCCTGGACTTTGTGCCCTATACCCGCCCGACTGGCACCGATACGGCTGAGCCGCTCAAGATCGGTGTGCTTATCAGCGGCTCCGGCACCAATCTGCAGGCGCTGATCGACCTGATCGCCGCGGATAAGCTCAATGCCTCGATTGAGCTCGTGGTGTCGAGCCGTCCTTCGGCCAAGGGTCTGCAGCGTGCCGAGCGTGCGGGTATCCAGACGCTTACGCTGTCCAAGGATGTCTATGCCGACCCCATCGCCGCCGACGAGATCATCGCGCACGAGCTGCTCGAGCGCGGCTGCGAATATGTGGTCATGGCCGGTTACATGCGCATGGTGCACACGCCGCTGCTGGCGGCGTTTCCCAACCGCGTGGTCAATCTGCATCCAGCACTGCTGCCGAGCTTTACCGGCGCGCATGCGATCGACGATGCCTTTGCGCGCGGCGTCAAGGTAACCGGTGTGACCGTGCACTTTGCCAACGAGATCTACGACAACGGCCCCATCATCGCCCAGCGCGCGCTGGCTGTTGAGGAGGGCTGGGACGTCGACACGCTCGAGGAGCACATCCACGCGATTGAGCACGTGCTGTATCCCGAGGTCGTGCAGATGCTCGCCGACGGCCGCGTCCACGTGCTGGAGAGCGGCAAGGTCGCAATTGACGCGCCTCGCGGCTAGCGGCGCACAGTACAATTTAGCCGAGTAGTCAGGGTGGTCATTGGCGCCAAGGCGCAAGTGGCCACCTTTTGTTTTAGGTAGTCATTGGGGACGTTCTTAAACGACTGGTCATTGGGGACGTTCTTGAATGACTAGTCGTTTAAGAACGTCCCAGGTGACTAGATGAGAGAGGTGAGCGCATGGCGGATAACGAAGCGCTGTTTACGCCTGAGCTGGTGTTTTTTGATTGGGAGTGTGCGACGCCGGATGAGGTGTTCGCGCGGCTTGAGGGCGAGCTTGCACCACGTGGCTACATTGCATCCGGTTGGCTCGACGCCGTTCGCACGCGCGAGGATGCCTATCCCACGGGTCTTGCCATGCCGGCGGCAAACATTGCCATTCCGCATACCGATCCGGGGTTTGTGGCCAAGCCCTATATCGCGGTGGTGAAGCCCGCCGCGCCCGTGACATTCAACGCTATGGCTGGCATGGGCGCTCCGGTGCCGGCGCAGATCGTCATCAATCTGGGCATCGCCGAGCCGGGCGGCCAGGTCGAGGCCCTGCAGGCGCTCATGAACATCTTTATGGACGCCGATGCCGCAGGCGACGTGCTCGGCCAGACCACGCCCCAGGGCATGGTCGACGCCATCCGCCGTCACTTCTAAGGTGGGGCTAAGCCGGCACTTGGGGACGTTCCTTTTCTGCCGGCACTTGGGGACTGTCCCTAACTGCCGGCACATAAAGAACGTTCCCAACTGCCAAGTGCCGCATCTGTCCCCTTTGCACCAAAATGGTGCAGATTAACCTGTCCCCAATGCACCAAGCGTGTCGCGGGGGCCGCGTTGTGACACAATGGCGTTTGTTCGATTCGTTATGCGAAAGGCCAACTATGGCAAATAAGAAAAAGAACCCCGCACCCGAGCCGACGCCCGAGCAGCAGGCTCGCGCCGCCTCTAGCTCTCGCAAGAAGCAACGCAAGACCTATGTGTCCAAGACCGTCAAGATTGTCCTGGTGGTCATCGGCGTGCTGGCGATGCTGCTCTCGGTCTCGGCCATGGCATGCTCCGGTCTCATGTCGCAGGCAGAGGATACCTCGAGCTACAAGCTTACCGGCGGTGTTGCTGCAACTATCAACGGCACCAACCTCACCGAGGACACCGTGACCAAGCAAATCATGAGTATGCGCACGTCCTACGGCTACACCAAGGACAAGGACTGGGCGCAGTACCTGGTCGACAACGACCTCACACCCAAGAAGTATCGCAAGCAGCTCATCGACTCCTACGCGCAGCAGATCCTGCTTCAGCAAGCGCAGAAGGAAAACGGCGTGACCGTCTCGGACGAGGAGGTCGAGAAGGCTTGGAAGGACGCGTGCAAGAGCGCGGGCGGTGCCAAGGCCTTTAAGAAGACCCTCAAGACCTACGGCTATACCGAGGACACCTACAGGGACTCACTCAAGGAGAGTCTGGCGCAGCAGAAACTCAAGGATGCCGTCGCGCCCACCAGCAAGCCCAAGGACAGCGAGATTGTCGATTACCTCAACGAAAACCTGTCCAGCTACAACGACGCCCGCCGCTCGTCGAACATCCTGATCAAGGTTGATTCCGACGCTTCCGACGAGGACAAGGCTGCCGCCAAGGCCAAGGCGCAGGAGTGCCTGGACAAGCTCAGCTCCGGTGAGCTGAGCTTTGAGGACGCCGTTGAGCAGTACTCCGAGGACACCGGTTCCAAGGAGAAGAAGGGCGATGTGGGCTGGGATAAGCTCACCACCTTTGTCGACAGCTACCAGACGGCGCTCGAGGGGCTCAACAAGGGCGACGTGAGCGAAGTCGTCGAGTCGACCTATGGCTTCCACATCATCAAGTGCACCGACTACTTCCATGTCGATAATCAGGTTGATGACATCAACCAGGTGCCCAAGGACATCAAGAAGTACGTCTCCAACGTGGTGAAGACGCAGGCGGCCAGTACTGCATACAGCGAGTGGCTGGAGCAGTACAAGAAGGACGCCGACATTACCGTCAACCCCATGCCCAAGGACGTACCCTATAACATGAGTCTGAAGGGCGTCACCAAGAGCTCGACCGACGATTCGTCGACGACTAAGTAATCATGGGGCGGTGCACGCGTGAGTACCGCCCACGCTATTGAGGAGGATATGCAGATGACCAACGAAGAGCTGCAGAAGGAAATGATCGCGGCCATGAAGGCCAAGGACAAGGTTCGCCTGTCTATCATTCGCCAGGTTAAGGCCGAGGTGAAGAATATCGAGGTCAACGAGCGTCGCGATGTGACCGAGGAAGACGTCAACAACATGATCAAGCGTCTGATTAAGCAGACGAGTGAGACACTGGAGATGTCCATTAAGGCCGGTACCGACCAGGAGCGTACCGACAACCTGACCGAGCAGGTCAAGATTCTGGAGAGCCTGCTGCCCGCGCAGGTTTCGGGTGAGGAACTCGAGGCCCTGATCGAGCAGGTCATCGCCGAGCTGGGCGCGACCTCTAAGAAGCAGATGGGCCAGGTCATGGGCGCTCTGGGTAAGGCCACTGGCGGCAACTTCGATAAGCCGGCAGCAGCAAAGATCGTCGGAGCAAAGCTTGCGTAAGGGCCGAGCGGTACATAGTTGATGTTGAGGGGGCGTGGCCGTCATGGTCGCGCCCCTTTTTGCTGGGCTGGGCGCTCATTGGGGACAGGCTTAAATGAGTGCCCAATGAGCAGGTACTCATTTAAGTCTGTCCCCAATGACTAGGTGGAAGGTTGCGGGTTCTTTACGGGAATGTAGTGTGGGCTGCGGAAACGCGGTTCTTTCCGTACAATAGTTCAACTCGTGTAAACGCAGGGAAGGGACATTCATGGCAGACATGATCGAGATCAAGCATCTCAACAAGTACTTTGGCGACCTGCATGTGCTCAAAGATATCAACCTCACCGTCAAGCGCGGCGAGAAGCTCGTAATGATCGGGCCTTCCGGCTCGGGCAAGTCGACGCTCATCCGTTGCGTCGATTATCTGGAGGAGCCCACGTCGGGCGAGGTCGTCATCGACGGTACGCCGCTCACCAAAAAGAATCACCTGGAGATGGCTCGCAAGTATAGCTCCATGGTGTTTCAGCAGTTCAACCTGTATCCCAACATGACGGTGCTGGGCAACCTGACGCTCGCGCCCATCAAGCTGCAAAAGAAGAGCAAGGAGGAGGCGACCGAGATCGCCATCGCCGCGCTCAAGCGCGTTGGCATGGCGCATAAGGCCGGCGAGTATCCGCAGAACCTCTCGGGCGGTCAGCAGCAGCGCATCGCCATTGCCCGTGCCCTGTGCACCAAGCAGCCCATCATCCTGTTTGACGAACCGACCTCGGCGCTCGACCCCGAGATGGTCCAGGAGGTTCTGGACGTTATGATTGAGCTCGCGCAGGAGGATATCACCATGATCTGCGTGACGCACGAGATGGGCTTTGCGCGCCAGGTGGCCGACCGCGTCATCTTTATGGAGGACGGCCGCATTCTGGAGGAGGGCACGCCTGAGCACTTCTTCGATAACCCCGAGAACCCGCGCTGCCGCGAGTTCCTGTCCAAGATTCTGCACTAGGCGCGGTGATGGACATGACGGATATGACGAGGGCGGCCGTGTCGCGCCGTCACTTTTTGCAGCTGGCTGGCGCCGGCATGCTTGCGCTGACGGGGACCGCGCTTACCGGTTGCGGCAACTCCACCAGCGGCGAGGACTCCGACAAGGGGTCCAAGCTTGCGGCCATCAAATCGCGTGGCCATCTGAATGCCGGCGTTAAGAATAATGAGGTGTGATAGCGATAGCGGCAAAAAGCTAATAAAATCAATGGTTTTG
>CAVHBE010000078.1:0-3411 GCA_963634045.1 Methanobrevibacter smithii | reverse complement strand
GGCGCCATCTCGCCCCCGCGAAGCCGCAGCCCTTCTCCTCTCGGGAGCCGCGCTGGGCGCCAGCTGGATTTTTCTGTTCCGCGCCTACCAGACGATCGGCGTCGGCATATCCTCGCTGCTGTACTACTGCGGCCCCATCATCGTTATGGCGCTCTCCCCGCTCATCTTTGGCGAAAAGCTGACCGGCGGCAAAATCGCCGGGTTTATCGCCGTCGCCTGCGGCGCCTTCCTCATCGCGGCCCAAGGCCTCGGCGGCAATATGCCCATCGCGGGCATCGTGTGCGGCATCGCCTCGGCCTTCTGCTACGCGTTGATGGTCATTGCCAGCAAGGGAGCGCCACATATCAAAGGTCTCGAGAACTCCACGCTCCAGGTGAGCGCCGCCTTTGTGACCGCGCTGGTCCTTACGCTCCTCACGCAGGGCGCCCCCTCATTCCTGTCCGCCGGCGTCGCCGCCAGTATTGATTGGCGCGCCGTCGTCATGCTTGGCGTCGTCAACACCGGCATCGGCTGCCTGCTCTACTTTAGCGCCGTCGCCAAACTGCCCGTCCAGACCGTCGCCGTCGTCGGCTACCTCGAGCCGCTTTCGGCGGTCGTGTTCTCGGACGTCCTTTTGGGCGAAGCCATAACACCGGTCCGTCTGATGGGCGCCGTGCTTATCATCGGCGGCGCGATTTTTTGCGAACTCGCCGGCAAACGCGCAAACACCAAGGCTGGCATCGCCCAGACAGCACGCGCTTAATAGCCCCTGCTCTGAAATACTACCTGCGTATATGAATAATCCCCAGATGGGGATTATTGTCTAAAACACCCCGATGTGCCAAACTGCTCTTATATGTATAAAGACGGCATAAAGTTTTTTGTCCTAGACAGATAACCGGATGTCTAAGGGAGTCCTCGTGGCACACAATAAACTGGAGGCAAACCTCCAAGACCAGCACGGGCAAGGCGGGCACGGAGCCATCCCCCTCTCCGCTGGTATGCTGCTCGTAACGCTCGGCGTCGTCTATGGCGACATCGGCACGAGCCCCATGTACACCATGAAATCAATTGTCGCCAACAACGGCGGCATCGGTACCGTCAGCGAGGACATGATCTTGGGCGCGCTCTCACTCGTCATCTGGACCATGACACTCGTGACCACGGTCAAGTACGTGGTAATCGCCATGAAGGCCGACAACCATAACGAGGGCGGCATCTTCGCCCTGTTTAGCTTGGTGCGCAAAGTGGCGCCTTGGCTGATTCTTCCCGCCATGATCGGCGGCGCGGCGCTGCTCGCCGACGGCATCCTCACCCCCGCCGTCACGGTTACCACGGCCATTGAGGGCCTGCGCACTATCGAGTGGGGCCACGCGCTATTGGGTGACGGGCAAACCAACGTCATCATTATTACCATCATCATTATCTGCGGCCTATTTGCCATGCAGCGCGCCGGTACCTCGTCGATCGGCAAGCTGTTCGGCCCGCTCATGACACTATGGTTCCTGTTCCTGGCGGGCGCCGGCCTGTTCAACATGCTCGGCAACCTGTCCATCCTACGCGCGCTCAACCCCATCCGCGGCATCATGTTCCTGTTCTCGCCCATCAACCACTCGGGCATCATGGTGCTCGGCTTCGTCTTCCTGTCGACGACCGGCGCCGAGGCGCTCTATTCGGACATGGGTCACGTGGGCAAGGCTAACATTTACGCATCCTGGCCGTTCGTAAAGGCGGCCCTCATCCTTAACTATCTGGGTCAGGGCGCTTGGCTGCTCGCCAACAACTCCAATCCCCAGATGCTCGCGATGGATATCGTCAACCCGTTCTATATGATGCTTCCCGAGCCCCTGCGCCCCTTTGCCATCGTGCTTTCGGCCGTAGCGGCCATCATCGCCTCGCAGGCGCTCATTACCGGCTCGTTCTCGCTGGTATCCGAGGCCACGCGTCTCAACCTTATGCCGCATCTGCGCATCCACTACCCCAGCGACACCAAGGGCCAGCTCTATATTCCGCTCGTCAACAACATCATGTGGGTCGGCTGCATCTTCATCGTGCTGTTGTTCCAAAACTCCGAGCGCATGGAGAGCGCCTACGGCCTCGCCATTACCGTGACCATGCTCATGACCACGACGCTTTTGACGAGCTACATCGCCGGCATCCTCAAGCACAGGCTGGGTGCCTGCGTCTTCGCCCTGCTCTTTGGTGCCATTGAGCTATGCTTCTTCGCCTCGTGCCTCACCATGTTCTTTGACGGCGGCTACGTTATGATCTTCCTGGCGGCACTGCTGTTTGGCCTTATGTACGTGTGGCGTCGCGGCACCGCCATCGAGCGCACGCAGACGATTCTGCTGCCCGTCTCCAAGTACATCGACCAGCTCAATCGCCTGCGCAATGACGAGACCTATCCCGTGCTCGCTGACAATCTGGTATTTCTCACCAACAGCCCCGACCCGCTCACGCTCGACCGCGACGTGCTCTATTCCATCCTGGACAAGCACCCCAAGCGTGCCAAGGCATATTGGTTCATCAACGTGCACGTTACCGACGAGCCCTATACTCACGAGTATTCCGTTGAGACCTTTGGCACAGACTTCCTGTTCCGCGTGCGCTTGGACCTGGGCTTTAAGGTCAATCAGCGCATCAACGCCTACCTACGCCAGATCGTTGGCGATCTGATGGCATCGGGTGAGTTGCCGCCGCAGCATCACACCTACTCCATCTACGAGACACGCGGCAACGTGGGTGACTTCCGTTTTTGCATGCTGCGCAAGATGCTTGCCCCCGAAACGGACATCAACCGCAACGACCATCGCGTCATGGCCATCAAGTACGCCGTCCGCCGCGCCTGCGGAAGCCCGGCACGTTGGTACGGTCTTGAGAACTCGGCCATCATCATTGAGTACGTACCGCTGTTTGCCCGCATGCGCCCGGCCGTTAAGCTCGTGCGCACCCAGGTGCCGCTCGAGGTTCAGATCGAAGAGGCCGAGGAAATGGAAGTCGACATCTTCTCGGACGACTTGGTCAACGGCAACGAGGCCGGCAAGAGCATGAACGTCGATCCCACCGAGCTGCTCGAGAGCGTCGCCGATACGCCCGAACAGCAACAGCTCGACGGCCTCGAGAACGAACAACTCAACGACGCCAACTTCTAGCGACGTCATAAATCAACGACAGCGGCCCTGCACCTCACGAGAGACGCAGGGCCGCTTTGCATTGCAGAAAAGCTAACGGCTACGAACGACGCGGCTCGGGAACCACGAGCCTATCGGGGCTCGCGCCCTCGGCATCCATCAGGCTCACGTAGCGAATCGACGGATCCCCATACATCGCGTAGTAATAATTGCCCGTGCGCGCGCTAAAGCATCCGGTGTAGATAGTCTTCTCGAACTTGCCATCGCCCATCCTGGACGCTCCCTCGATCATCACCACGCC
>CAVHBE010000077.1:0-7433 GCA_963634045.1 Methanobrevibacter smithii | reverse complement strand
GTCTACCACGGACCGACCCCCGCCCGCCCCACAAGCCACATCACACCATAAAGCTGCAAGACCAGTAGATAGGCCCGATTCGTGGCAAGCCTGCCACCACAAGCTAATGGCGGGCGCGCATCCTCACCAAACGCACCATGGCGAGCGCAAAGCCCACGGCGGCCACAACCATAAGCACGTAGAACACCGAGCGAAAGCCGAATAGGAATACATCCGGACGGCCTGCAACAAAACTGGTCACGGCCTCGCCCATCGCCACGCTCATCTGCCCATAGAGGATATGCGAACCTGCCGTAATACCCAGCGCCATGCCCGCATAGCGCGCCAAGCTGCCCAAGCTACCTGCAAAGCCAAGTGCCTCGCGCGGAGCCGAGCCCATGTACAGCGAGTTATTGGGGCTCTGGAAAATCGACGTGCCGCACGACATAAATGCGACGCAGCACACGATCACAGGGATGGAAGAGTGCTCGTCGAGCGTGCTTACCGCAAAGAGACCGCACACGTACACGCCCAGGCCAACCGCCGTAGGACCCTCGCAGCCAACACGGTCCGAAACCGTTCCCGAAAGCGGTCCGATAAAAGCATTCACCATCGGCAACGCCAAAAAGAGCAATCCGGAAATGTCGGAACCAAAGCCGTGGGCGTCCTGAAAATAGAACGGCAGGATAAACTCGGATGCGCCAATACCAACGAACACGATGAGCATGCAGGCAAGGTTGATGGTGAAGGCCGAATTTGCAAAGCAGCGACGGGCGGCCTCGGCAAGGGGCATGGGACGTTCGCCGGCCTCTGGCCTAACATGCGGCAGCGTGTAGAGTCCCACGATAAACGAGATCACGCCAATGGGCAGGTTGATGAGGAAGATGCTCTCCCAGGGAAAGCTTGCCACCAGCATGCCGCCGAGCACGGGGCCACACATCATGCCGAGGGCCACGAAGGTCGCGAGAATACCCATGGCACGGCCTCGTTCGCGCGCCGGAAACGACTCGGTGATGATACCCATGTTGTTAGCCATGGCCGCCGCGCAACCGACGCCCTGAACAATGCGCGCTAGGATAAGAACCTCAAGCGAGGCCGAAAGGCCGCACAGCAGCGAACCGACCGAAAAGACGATGACGCCCAGCTGGAACACATTCACCTTGCCACGCACGTCGCCCAGACGGCCAAACGGCAACATAGCCACGCATGTCGCAAGCAGATACACCGAGCTTACCAGCTGAATGCGATCGAGGCCCACGCCCAGCTCCTTTTGCATCACGGGCAGCGCCACGGTCACGACGGTCGAATCCAGACACACCATAAACGTCATGATGAGCACGGTAAACAGAATCGCCCACTTGTTCTTGCCATGGGTGTCGCCCTCTAGGGCAATGTGCTCGCGGCGCAGCTGCTCTGCAGTTTTCTCCATATCCATCCTTTCGAGTGGCCCAACGCAAAAAAACGGGGCCCCAATCGCCTGCAAACAGCCGCAATTGGGGTCCCGCCTACGGAATCGGAACGAAAGGTCACCGAAGCTTTCTGCCAGCATCGGCGCCTTGCACGAACGCTAGCCTAGCACTGCTCGAGCGCCTGCTCAAGGTCGGCAATCAGATCGGCCGTGTCCTCGAGGCCGCACGACAGGCGCACCATGTCGGCGGAGATGCCACAGGCGATGAGCTCCTCATCGTTCATCTGGCGATGCGTGGCGTTAGCAGGATGCAGGCAGCAAGTGCGGGCGTCGGCCACGTGTGTGGCGATCTGGGCGAGCTTGAGACTCTTCATAAAGGTCTCGGCCGCCGCGCGACCACCGTTAAAGCCAAAGCTCACGACGCCGCAGGTACCGTTGGGCATGTACTTCTGAGCCAGGTCATAGTACTTGTCGCCCTCCAGGCCCGGATAGCTCACGAAGCGCACCTTGGGATGGCTCTGCAGGAACTTGGCAACGGCCAGGCCGTTCTCGCAATGACGCGGCATGCGCACGTGCAGGCTCTCGAGCGAGCTGTTCAGGAAGAAGGCCGCCTGCGGGTTCTGCATGGGGCCGAGGTCGCGCATGAGCTGAGCGGTGGCCTTGGTAATGAAGGCACCCTCACGACCGAACTTCTCGGCATAGGTCACGCCGTGGTAGCTCTCGTCGGGCGTGGTAAGACCCGGGAACTTGTCCGCATGGGCCATCCAGTCAAACTGGCCGTGGTCGACGATCACGCCGCCCAGGTAGGCAGCATGTCCATCCATGTACTTGGTGGTGGAGTGCGTGACGATGTCGGCGCCCCACTCAAAGGGACGGCACATCACGGGAGTCGGGAAGGTGTTGTCGACCATCAGCGGCACGCCGTGGTCATGTGCGGCCTTGGCAAAGCGCTCAATATCGAGCACGGCAAGGGCGGGGTTTGCGATCGTCTCGCCAAAGACGAGCTTTGTGTTGGGCTGAAAGGCAGCCTCCAGCTCCTCATCGGTGCAGTCGGGGGCGACGAACGTGCAGGTCACGCCCATGCGGCCCATGGTGTGGGCGAGCAGGTTATACGTACCGCCGTAAATGGCAGAGCTTGCGACCACGTGATCGCCGACACCGGCAACGTTAAAGATCGCGAGGAAGTTCGCAGCCATGCCCGAACTCGTGAGCATCGCTGCGGTGCCGCCCTCCATCTCGCAGATCTTGGCGGCAACCAGATCGCACGTGGGGTTCTGCAGACGGCTGTAGAAGTAGCCCGACTCCTCTAGGTCAAACAGCTTGCCCATGTGCTCGGACGTGTCGTACTTCCACGTGGTGGACTGGTAGATGGGCACCTGGCGCGGCTCCGCATCTCCCGGGTGATAGCCGCCCTGAACACATGTGGTACCGATGGTCTGTTCGCTCATATCTAGCTCCCTTGCCTGGGTTACGTTTTATTCGGTTCACGATACCGCTACCCTGCACCCCTCTCAACCCATCCCCAAGGTAGGTTATAGGACAAATTGATCAGGGGTATTTATCTCAAGCCTTGGGCATTTGCTCGATAGATAAAAACGAGACATACATGAAGCTCTCGATGATTACACGCACCGTCACGGGTACCATAGGCGGGTACACCGTGACCAAGGAGACAACGATGAAGCAAATCGATACTGCCCAGCTCGACATCACCGCCTGTCAGGCTCAAGCTGCCGAATACCACGCCCGTGGCTTTAACTGCGCCCAGGCCGTCACCTGCACGCTCGCGCCCGCCGTCGGGCTCGACCCCCAGACCGCCTTTACCCTCACCGAGGGCTTTGGCGCCGGCATGGGCGGCATGACCGAAACCTGCGGCGCCATCTCGGGCGCTGTTGCCATCATGGGCTTTGTAATGAGCGACGGCATGGAGAACCCCAAGACCAAAGGCCAGACCTACAAGCTGTCGCGCGAGATTGCCAAGCGATTTGGCGAGAAGAACACGACGACCGTCTGCGGCACGCTCAAGGGCATCGGATCGGATAAGGGTCCGCTCCGCAGCTGCCCCGGCTGTATCGACGATGCCGTCGAGATCGCCTGCGATGTGCTAAAGCAGCTCGCCGAGTAAACGGCAGCAACAGAAAAACGACGGCCGGCGCGCTTGGGATCCATCCAAAAGCACGCCGGCCGTCGCCGTTAGAACTCTGCAAATTCGGGAGCGCCGACCTCAATCTCCTCACGACCCGCCATAAGCTCGCGCATCTTGGCGCAAAACGGCTCCTGCTCCCCCGCCTTAAACACCAAGTGAAGTGTCACGGCATCCGCGTAATCGGTATCCGAAACCTTGGCACCCGAATCCTGCGCCAAACGAAGCACTTGCTCGTACTGCGGATAGGCCACATGCACGTCAACAGGCACGACACTCGTCATCTCGACGATCTGCCCGGCCTCCTGAGCCGCGGCCACCGCCGCCTGCGTCGCCGCGGTATAGGCGCGCACCAAGCCACCAGGTCCCAACAGCGTGCCACCAAAATAGCGCGTCACCACGCAGCAAACATTTTTGAGCCCCGCACCGCGCAGCACCTCGAGCGTCGGCATCCCGCTCGTGCGGCTCGGCTCACCATCATCGCTCTGGCGTTCGCGTCCATCGACCAAAATCCACGCGGGAACATTGTGCCGAGCGTCGTAATGACGCTTGCGAACCATCTCGATAAAGGCATTCGCCTCATCCTCGGACTCAATATGGACCAGCTGCGCAATAAACCGGCTCTTGCGGTCCACAAACTCGCCCGAAGCCTCAATATTCGATTGCAGAGTAAAATAGCTGTCCAACAAAGCCCCTCAACAAAACTAAGCGCGGCAACAAACAGCCTCAATAATACGGCAAAGGCCGTACCGGTAACCCCGGTAAATAGAACGGCAACACCGATGATTCCGTAAACGAAAGCGAGAACCCGTCAGCGCGAGCAAGGTGCCTTGAAAGAGGAGGGCATTGACCTCATGGTCATGCCCGAAGGCTTGAAAGGCAGATTGCCGCGCTGACGGGTTCGCAGCGTCAACATAGTTGCCAAGTGGGCCTATAAGCCGGGTTCTGTCGTGAACGGTCATTTATCTTGTCTGCACGTTACCGTGCAGCTCCACGCACGCTACCCGAACGCGGACCGGGCCGGCCCATAGCGTTCCTATTCGCGCTTGCTCCGGATGGGGCTTGCCAAGCCGCCGTGTTGCCACGACGCTGGTGGTCTCTTACACCACCGTTTCAGCTTTTCCCTTTACGCCTTGCGGCGCAGGTGGGAGTCTTCTTTTCTGCGGCGCTTTCCGTCGGATCGCTCCGCCCGGCCGTTAGCCGGCATCCCGCCCTCTGGAGCCCGGACTTTCCTCACGCGTACTGCAAGCAGCACATCGCGCGACCGTCTGGCCCACTCAGCAGTGCAAGAGTGTAACACACCGTTGCCGCAGGCAATGGCACAACGCAAACGTTCGACACGATAAACCAAGAACCGCCATGCGTTACAATGGTCCTGTCGATGGGCAACGTCGTCAGTCGAGACGCGACCGCGCTCCGCACCCCTCCGTCTACTCGGTGCGTTCCCGCCTCCTCCCCGAGGCGGGATGTCGGCATTTTTCACGCACCGACAATCCAATAGCAAACAGACAACCCGGGCAGCATTGCGCACGGGTAGCATCGCGCGCCTCAGCAGCAAATGCAAAAAGGGACCCGTCCATTGCGGACGGATCCCTTAAAACAAGTGATAGTCAAACCGATTTATTCGGCGTCGGTCTCCTCGTCCTTCTTCTCGGAAGGAAGCGGGGTAACCTCGATCTCGACGCCCAGAGTCTCAGCAGCGGACTTCATGGACAGGGAGATACGACGACGGTCGAGGTCGATCTCCATGACCTTGACCTGAACCTTGTCGCCCACGTGGGTGACCTGAGAAGGCTGATCGACGTGCTTGTTGGCCATCTCGGAGATGTGCACCAAGCCCTCGATGCCCTCGCCCAGGTCGACGAAAGCGCCGAACGGGACAAGCTTAGTCACAGTGCCCTCGACGATAGCGCCGACGGGGTACTTCTTGACCAGTGCACGCCACGGATCCTCGGTGGTCTGCTTGAGACCCAGGGAGATGCGCTCGCGGTTGAGATCGACGTCGAGAACCTCGACCTCGACCTCCTGGCCGACCTTGACAACCTCGGAAGGATGGTTGACGTGGTTCCAGGAGAGCTCGGAGATGTGAATGAGGCCGTCGATACCGCCGAGGTCGACGAAGGCGCCGAAGTCGACGATGGAGGAAACGGTGCCCTGGAGACGCATACCAGACTTGAGCTTGGACAGGATCTCGGAGCGCTCGGCCTTACGGGACTCCTCGAGCACGACGCGACGGGAGAGGACGACGTTGTTGCGGTTACGGTCCATCTCGATGACGCGAGCCTCGATGCGGGTGCCCATGTAAGAGGTGAGGTCCTTGACGCGACGGAGGTCGACGAGGGAAGCAGGCAGGAAGCCACGCAGGCCGATGTCGAGGATCAGGCCGCCCTTGACAACCTCGATAACCTCGCCCTCGACGTTCTCGCCGGAGTTGAACTTCTCCTCGATGCGGTTCCAAGCACGCTCGTACTCGGCACGCTTCTTGGACAGGACCAGACGACCGTCCTTGTCCTCCTTCTGGAGAACCAGAGCCTCGATGGGATCACCGAGTGCAACGATGTCTGCAGGGTTAGCGTCCTTGCGGATGGACAGCTCGCGGACCGGGATAACGCCCTCGGACTTGAATCCGATGTCAACGAGCACCTCGTCATGCTCGATCTTAACGACAGTGCCGTTAACGAGATCGCCCTCATCAAAGTCGGTAATCGTACCGTCGATGAGGTTGTTCATCTCCTCCTCGTTGACATCGTCAAGAGAGAAAATGGACGAGTTCTGAATCTCACTCAAAGGTGGACCCCTTTCGAACTACGGGGCCCCGATTGCTAGGACCTACAGAAGGGTGCGACAAGCACACAACGTTTAGGAACACTCGGGAGCCGACAGATACTAATGTGACGCTTATGCAATCACGTTCGTATAGGTTACGGGGAAATGAGTTCGATTTCAAGCGTGAACTGCGATTTTTTACTCGTGTGGAGACTTTTTCGTAATCTTATGAACACACGTCTCCGCAACTTGATGATAACCAGCCAGGCATTCGGCTTTGGGGTAAAGTATCCGGAGCCAACGATTCTGGATCGATTTTACGAGAAAGGTGCCCGCGTGCTCAAAGCAGTCGTTTTCGATATGGACGAAACGCTTCTTAGCATCAACCTCAACGCGTTCATCCTTCGCTATTTTAAGGATGTCTCTTCGATGCTCGCGGATATCGGGCGCCGCAGTCGCGGTGGCACGATGGCACGCCTCGGCACCATCCTGGTCGACCTCAACGCCAATCGCCGCAGCGGCACGGACAACCGTACCAATCTTGAGTTTTACCAAGAAGAGGTCGAACGCCGATGCGGGATCTGCCTCTCCGATCCCCTCATCTACGAGGCGTTTACCTACTATGACCGCGAAGTTCTTCCGTACAAGAACGACGATATCATTAACGCCCACGCCATGCCGGGCGCACACGCCGCGCTCCAGGCCGTACAGGACGCTGGACTGCGTTGCGCGCTCTTTACCAACCCCAGCTTTCCGCAGGGGGCCATCGAGTGCCGCATGGGTTGGGGCGACCTGGCCGACGCCCCCTTTGAGCTCGTCACGCACATGGGTAACACCACCCGCTGCAAGCCCGATGCCACCTACTATCTAGAGCAACTTCAGGTGATGGGGCTCGAGCCGCACGAGGTCCTTATGGTGGGCAACGATCCCAAACGCGACTTCCCGTCCCCCGATTGCGGCATCCAAACCGCCTTTGTGGGCCAAGGCAAGCCCAGCCGAGCCACCTGGCGCGGAACCATGGAAGACTTCGCCCGCGACTTTAACGCCGTAATCGAGGCCTTCTACGAGCACCAAATAGCCGACGAACTGTCGTAGGACCCCTCCCTCGCTCCAAACAAAATAACGCCGCAGACCGAA
>CAVHBE010000076.1:0-11981 GCA_963634045.1 Methanobrevibacter smithii | reverse complement strand
GTGTAGACGTCTCCGCCCACAAAGATGTCGGGCTCGGCGGTCTGATAGGTCTGAGGATCGGCAAGGGCGCCCTGGCCGCGGCCAAGCTCCACCTTGGAGCCTGCCAGCAGATCGCCCCACACAATGGACTGGCCAATCGACATGACGACACGGTCGGCATCGACACGGCGCAGATCGTTCTCGTCGTACTCGGGCGCAAACCGGCCCTCGTCGTCAAAGACACGCGTGCAGCGCTTGAAGGTGATACCGCACACACGACCGGCCTCGTCCAGGTGAACTTCCTTGGGGCCCCAACCGCAGCTGATGTGCGCACCGTCCTCGATGGCCTCGCGACGCTCTTCCTCGCTGGCGGGCATCTGGGCCTCGCTCTCCAGGCAGAACATCTCAACGTGCTCGGAGCCCAGGCGGCAGGCGTTGCGCGCGACATCGATAGCCACGTTGCCGCCGCCCACCACGATGGTGCGGCCGGGCAGCGCGTCAATCTTGCCGCTGTTGACCTCGCGCAAGAAGTCGACGGCCACGGTCACGTCCTCGGCGTCCTCGCCCGGAATACCGGCAAGGCGACCGCCCTGGCAGCCAATGGCCACGTAGAAGGCCTTAAAGCCCTGTTCGCGCAGCTCGTCAAGCGTCACATCGCGACCGACCTCCACACCATAGCGGAACTCGGCGCCCATCAGGCGAATGATCTCGACCTCGGCCTCGATGACGTCCTTCTGCAGCTTAAAGCTGGGAATACCGTAGGTGAGCATACCGCCCGGGCGCTCGTTCTTCTCGAACACGACGGGCTTGTAGCCCTTCTCGGCCAGGTAAAAAGCACAGGACAGACCGGCCGGGCCGGCACCGATGATGGCGATCTTCTGGTCGAAGCCGCCGGCACGCGTCGGGGTCACCACGGGCGGGACGTAGCGGGTCGCGGCGTCCAGATCGCGTTGGGCGATAAACTTCTTGACCTCGTCGATAGCCACGGCGGCATCCACGCGACCACGGGTGCAGGCATCCTCGCAGCGGCGGTTGCACACGCGGCCGCAGATAGCGGGCAGCGGGTTCTCGCGCTTGATGAGCGCCAGCGCCTCGTCATAGCGGCCCTGCGCCGCAAGCTTTAAGTAGCCCTGAACGGCAACGTGCGCGGGGCAGGCCGTCTTGCAGGGCGCGGTGCCGGACTCGTGCGTCTCGATACGGTTATCGTTGCGGTAGTTGGGCGACCACTTGGTGTGGTCCCACTTGGTGGCATCGGGCAGCTCCTGGCGCGGATACTCGGGCACCTGTCCGCCGGCCTTTTTGCTGCAGAGCTTCTGGCCGAGCTTGGCGGCACCGGCCGGGCACACCTCAACGCAGCGACCGCAGGCCACGCACTTGTCCTTCTCGACCTTGGCGACATAGGCCGAGCGCGACAGGTTAGGCGTGTTGAACAGCTGCGAGGTGCGCAGGGCGTAGCACACGTTGACGTTGCAGTTGCAGATGGCGAAGATCTTGTTCTCGCCGTCGATATTGGTGATCTGGTGCACAAAGCCGTTGTCCTCGGCCTGGCGCAAGATGTCGTAGACCTCCTCGCGCGTCACATAGTGGCCGCGGTCGGTCTCGACCACGTAGTCGGCCATATCGCCCACGGCAATGCACCAGTCGGCGGGGTCGTCGGCGCAGCCCTCGCCCATCACGCGACGGCTCGCGCGGCAGCTGCAGGTGCTGGCGGCATACTTACCCTCGTATTTGTCGAGCCAATGCTCGATATGCTCAATAGGCACCGAGGTGCTCGCGGCGTCGATGGCCTTCTCGACTGGAATGACGTGCATGCCGATACCGGCGCCTCCGGGCGGCACCATCGGCGTGGCCTTGGACAGCGGTCCCTTGGACGCCTGCTCAAAGAACTTGGCGTAGACCGGGTGCTCTTCGAGCTGGCTCACGCGCATGTTGAGGAACTCGGCGGAACCCGGTACCAGCATGGGCAGCACCCACTGCTTGGCGCGCTCGGGATTTTCCCAGTTGTACTCGAGCAGACCCGTGTAGCTCATGTCGTCGAGCATCTTCTCGATCTGGGCCTCGGGCATGCCGGTGAGCTTGACCATCTCGGGCAGCGTGTAGGGACGGCGCATCTTCATCTTGCAGAGCACCTCGGCCTGCTCGTCGGTCGCGGCCTCGGCAAACGACCAGTACTCGTAGCCCAGCAGCTCGTCGCGATGCAGCAGACGGTTAGTGCAGTGTTCGCACAGCTTGACGATTGCCTCGCGCGGATGCTCCGGCAGCGGCGGCACGAACTCCGAACCGATATCGGGCTCGGTGTAGCTAATTCCCGGTCCGTTGAGAATCATGGTTGTCCCTTCTCTTGCCACAGCCCGGCGAGACCGCGGCGCCCCTCTTTTTTGCAGGCCGGGCATGCCCCCATGCCGTTCACCCGCCATTGTTGACATTGTGTCAAAAATAGTATTGACGAACCGTCAACAATATTCAAGACTGTTAGGTGAACGGTCAGGCAAAAGAGGATGAAAGGCGGCAAAACATGGGCGACAACACAGCAGATACCTCTGTGGTCGATGCCGTCCCCGCATCCGATAGCGCGGCGAAGCGCTTGACGGGCGACGAACGCCGTCGCGAGATCCTCGATGCCGTGCGCACCGTAAGCTCCGAGCTGGGCGTGTCGCATCTATCTGTCTCGGCCGTGACCAAGCGAGCCGGCTGCACGCGCTCATTGTTCTACCACTACTTTGCTGATATGGACGCCGCCGTCACCGCTGTCATGGACGAGGCAATCGATGGTTTTATCGCCGAGCTCGAGCAGTGGAACGCCGGCCGCACCGTCGGTGATATCGAAGGCGCGCTCGACACCGTCGCCCCGCTCTTTAAGCGTCTGGTCGTGAGCGGCCACGAGCTGCCGAGCACGCTCACCTCGAGCAGCGGTGCGCTCTACGGCGGCTTTTTGCACAACGTGGTCCAGCGCGTGGCGCAGTATATCTGCGACACCACCGTGGTGGATTTTGTCGCCCATCATGAGCTACGCATCGACCATGTCTACGAGACGTTCTACACCCTCATCATGGGGTTATTGATGTATATCCGCACGCACCCCGATGTGCCCGACGAGACGGTCAAGGAAATCATCGCCTCGACACTCCACATCGAGGGCTATACCGCCAAGTATCCGGAGCGCAAGCCCCAGAACTGACGACATTTGGCCAAACTGCCCGCGATCGGAAGAGGGGCCGCGGGCGTGTGAAAGGAGAGCAGCATGCTGTTCGATGTTTGGGGTAGCGATACCCTTATCCACTGGGCCGGCTGGGCCATGGTCTTTATTGGCCTCATCGTGCTCAACGAGGTCGGCCGCCGCACCAAGCTGGGCGCGGCAATCATCTTTGGCGTGGCTCCGCTGGCCATGACCATCTACTGCGTCGCCATCGCCATCGGCGTTTCGCAGGGTGCCGAGTGGGCGCTCACCAACCCCACCCATGTGTACCAGAACAGCTGGTTTCACTACGCCAAGGTATACGCTGCGCTGGCCGGTTGCTGGGGCTTCATTGCCATTAAGTACCAGTGGGGAAAGATCGGCAAGGCGCATTGGTTCCGTGCGTGGCCGTTTGTGATCGTCGCCATCAACATCATGATCGCCGTCGTGTCCGACTTCGAGAGCGCCTACCACTTCTTTGTCCTGGGCGAGTCCACCTGGGTCACCTCCGAAGGTGCTACGCAGCTGGCCGGCTGGAACAACGTGTTCAACGGCATCGCCGGTATCATCAACATCTTCTGCATGACCGGTTGGTGGAGCGTCTACGCCTCCGAGGATCAGACCGACATGCTGTGGCCCGACATGACCTGGGTCTACATCATCGCCTACGATATCTGGAACTTCTGCTACACCTACAACTGCCTGCCCACCCACTCCTGGTTCTGCGGCTTTGCGCTGCTGTTGGCGCCCACCGTCGCCGCCTTTATCTGGAACAAGGGCGGCTGGATCCAGAACCGCGCCTTCACGCTGGCCATTTGGTGCATGTTTGCCCAGGTGTTCCCGTACTTCCAGGAGGAGTCCATCTTTGTGACCCACTCCACGCTCGACCCCGGCGCCGCTACCGCGGTCTCGATTGCCGCGCTGATCGCCAACGTCGCCGCGATCATCTATATCGCCTACCGCGCCAAGAAGCTCGGCCGCAATCCCTACAAGCAGGATGTCTTTGAGGGCACCAGCGATTGGGAGAAGGCTACCGCTCGCCGCACCAAGGTTGATTACGCGCACGCCGAGTAACATGCCCGGCGCAAACATCGCTTGAGCGCGAAGCGGCATAGCCGGCTCCGCGCAACCCAGCGCATTGCAGAGCCCCCGGAATGTGATTCGTTCGCGTTCCGGGGGCCTTTTGCTGCCGCGAGGATGCGGCCGAACGATGCGCTCGAGTTAAATCGGATCTTATATTTCGCACGCGCTTTATATGGCTCCATTTTTGGGTACAGTGTTGTCCCGATATTGAGCTTGGGGGATATATGAAAGATGAGACGATGGGCCAAGAGGATGCGGCCCAAGATGCAGAAGCGTGCGCCGAGGCCCTGGAGAGCCTAGATCAGATCGCGCTGACCGAGATTGCGTTTGACGATTCGAGCGTTGATGTGCGGGATGAGCCGGAAATCGAGGCGCAGCCCGATGATCAGGATGCAAAAGACGATGGCGCCGCGCCCACCGAAGACGAGGCGGGGCACGAGGAATCCGAATGCGAGGCCGACGACCAGCCCGAATCCGACACGAGCGAGGAAACCATCTTGCTCGGCAGCTTGCCGGCCGAAGATTCCCTGACCCGCGAGCTTCCCGGCCTGGGCTCCGCTCCTGCCGTGGACGAGACCATCGCCATGGGCGATATTCCCCTACCGTCCGTTCCTTCGGCACGCGAAGCCGAGGTTCGTCATCGCAAGATGTCGCCCAAGCGCCGCAACCTGATGGTTGCCGGCGTTGTGGCCGTCGCGCTCGTCGCCGGCGGCGCAGGCTACGCAGCCTGGAACGGATATCAGCAAGAGCAGGCTGCCGCTGTCGCCGCCAATGCCCACACGATGATGTCAGTGCAGATTGGCGTGCATGCCGCGGGCCTCGACTGTTCTACCGGCTCCAAGATTCCCGTACAGGTGAGCGGCCAGGACGCTGATGGCTCCTCCGTGAGCGAAACGCTCTATGTTGACGAGCACGGCCGCGGCATCAAACTGCTGCCTGGCGATTACACGCTCTCCATCGCTGCCTCCCCCATCGCGGCCGACGGCACCATCTATACCGTCCCGACCACCAAGACGCAGGTCACCGTTAAGAGCGATGGACAGGATCTAAGTGCCCAGGCCACCTTTAAGCTCAAGGTGCCTTCGGCCGACACGGTGACTGACGACCAGATCGATGCCGCCGCCAAGTATGCCGAAGAGGGCGGTGCGAGCTCCGCCGCGGCTGCCAAAGTGCTCCAGCAGGCAGCAACCGCGCGGCGCGACGCCGCCGTCAATGCCGTGAGCGCGCAAAAGGCACAGGCGTCCTGTGATGCTGACGCTCGCCACAAGGCAACCGACCTCTACCAGCTCGATATTCCCGTCGAGTGGTACGGCAAGGTCGCAACTTGGCAAAACGGAAGCACGCTATGCATCTATCTGGGCGACGACGCCAATACGCCGCTCGTGACGCTTGTCGCGGTGCGCGAGGGCGAGAGCTTTACGCCCGATGAAGGCGATACGGTTTTGGGTGCGGCCAATCTAGGCAACGGTTATACCGTCTACGCCAGCGGCCCCGTCTATCCGTACGTGGTGCCCCAGACCATCAACGGACGGACGCAGAACCCCGTGTCAACCTACCCCATGGACACGGCCATTGAGCTTGTCGAGCTTACGACCGGCAACCGCTATACGTATAGCCAGATCAAGAACGACCTGGTGGGTAAAGACGGCAAGGCCGATGGTGCCACTAAGCTCGAAACCGACTACCTCGCGCAGATCCTGCTGCCGAGTATCAAAGCCCAGGACTAGCCTGGCGCAGCAAGGTGCTCCCCAACCGTGATGAAGGAGCCAGGAGGTCCTGACCCCACAGGCCCATAGATGATTAGGCAAGGAGCCACTTCCATGCGGGCATAACGTGTACCACACCGTGCTCGCATGGAATATCGGTCTGTTCATCCATGGTAACGATTGCCGACTCGCCAAGATCAAACTGGGCCATCGAGGCATCAAGCGCGGCGATTTCGCGCTCGCGCGTTTTCTCACTTGCCATATCCGCACTCACCTGAATCAGGCTATAAGCCCGCATGAGAAGCGCATCCCCAGCCACAAAGTCCACCTCATGGCTTTTGCTCTTCTCTTTGATTAGCAGGCGGCAGACCGAGCCGGTCCTCACCGCGGGAGTCCTTCTTCTTAGCGCATTGAACACTGCGGTCTCGAGCCTCTGGCCCTGGTCCAATGCCGATGCGGGAGAGAATGCTCCAAACATCGCAGGGTCGACAGCGTAGACCTTAGACGCAGACCGCATGTTATTTGCCAGTGAACGCGTGAACTCCGGCACAGAAAATAACAGATAGGCGTCCTCATAATACTCAAGTAAGTCGCTGAGCGAATTACGACTGACGGGTATCTGTCTGCTCTTGAACTCGTTGTACACTTTGTTCACTGACAGCTCTCGTCCCGAAGATGCCATACACCGCGTCAAGAACAGCGATGCCAGGCGAGGGTTCTTGACGTCGTAACGTTCAACGACGTCCATGGCGACCGTTCGCGAAGCATATTCCTGTAGCAGCTGAATCGCGTCTGCAGGCGTCTGCTCAAGTGTCGCGATGAATCCCCCTCGTTCAAGATACCCGATCAGATGATGTCGAAGCAGCGCTGCATCGCTCGGGGAAAAGGTCGCATCTGACTCGAGAACGCTCCCCGTCTTATATCGAACGTATTCCGAAAAACTCAACGGAAAAAGCTCTCGCACAAGAGAACGACCCCTGAACTCGCTCTTAAGTTCTGAGGACAGCATCTTAGAAGAAGATCCCGTCACATAGACGGTCGCTTTCTCCGTATCGACTACACGCCGCAGAAACGCACCCCATTCGGGAATTTCCTGGATCTCGTCAAAGAAAATGTAAGCGCCCTCGGTTCGAGCAACAGGATACAGCGCATAGAACGTGTCGAGCACGTCCGCCAGCAGCGATGGCTCATACGGGCGCAAGCGCTCATCCTCAAAATTGAAGTAAAGCATCCGGTCAAGCTCGATGCCCCGGCCCTGAAGCCGCTGCATCTCCTGATACAGGCGATACGTCTTTCCACAACGGCGGGCCCCCACAACCACATTTACGATGTTGTCGCGCTTTGGCTCCTGTGGGTTTCCCAGATCAAGGTCTCGCTCAAAGACCTGCGGAACCCCCTGCTGTTCAAAGTCCTTTATTTTCTGGGCGATCAAGTCGTTGAATGCCATGATTCTCCAATCTTGCTCTCTAGCTAATCAAAATTATACTGATTCTTGATTAATTAGAGAGCAAGATTGTGTGTAGCTTGATTAACACTTAAGCAAGTTTTTCACTATTATTGCTCCGAAGGATATCGAGTGGCTAAGAGGACAACCGAGCTCGAATGCGACTCCCCGAGCAGTCAATTTGGGACGGGGCTTTTTTGACTACCCTCCCCCTGCAGAAAAATCCCTAACGCAGTTGCGGTGAAATAGGGACTGTTTTTGCTGGTCAAACCGCAAAACAGTCCCTATTTCACCGCAACTTATTGGTGGCCTTTTGGGTGGCACTCAGCGCCACGGATCGGCTTCGAACATCGGCTCGCGCTCGGGGCGGCGATCGCTGTAGGGATCGTAGCCGTCGTCGTCCTCGTTCTCGGCACGGATGTAGGGGTCGCGCGGCTTGGGCGCCGGCTTAGGCGCAGGCTTGGGCGCGGCGGGTGCGGCATCGGTCGCCGGCGCGCTTGTCTTGATCTCGTCTTTCATCTGCATATCTCCTTGCCATGCAATCGTGTTCAACATCATCGATTGTCGCACGAAAAAGGGCGGCGGACCCAATTGGATCCGCCGCCCTTGGCGTTTAGAGACGACTGACAGATTTTAAGGCATGGCCCAAAATCTACTCGGCGTCGGGGACCTCGTAGGTGGCCGCCGGCGTGTTATCGCACACGACGGTAAAGCCGCCGTCCTTGTCGACATCGACCGTCACCTGATCGCCCTCGCGCACCGTGCCGTCGATGATGGCGGCGGCGATGGCGTCCACGACCTCGCGCTGGACCAGACGCTTGAGCGGACGGGCACCGAACACGGGGTCCAGGCCGCCCACGGCGAGCATCTGCTTGGCCGCCGGGGTGATGGCAAGCGTCATGCGCTCCTTGGCCAGGCGTGCGCGGACGTCGGCAAGCTGGATGTCGACGATCTTCTCAATCTGCGCCATGCCGAGCGGATGGAACACCACGATATCGTCGATACGGTTGAGGAACTCGGGGCGGAAGGTCTGAGCCATGGCGGCGTCGACCTGATGGCGCATCTCCTCCTCGTCCTTACCGGACAGATCGGCGATGGCTTTGGAGCCCACGTTGGACGTCATGATGATAATCGTGTTCTTGAAGGACACCTGGCGACCCTGGCCATCGGTCAGACGGCCGTCGTCGAGCACCTGCAACAGCACGTTAAAGACATCCGGATGAGCCTTCTCCATCTCGTCGAGCAAGATCACGGAGTACGGACGACGGCGCACGGCCTCGGTGAGCTGGCCGCCCTCGTCGTAACCCACGTATCCCGGGGGCGCACCGATCAGACGCTGGACGCTGAACTTCTCCATGTACTCGGACATGTCGATACGCACGAGTGCGCGCTCGTCGTCGAACAGGCACTCGGCAAGCGCCTTGGCGAGCTCGGTCTTGCCCACGCCGGTGGGGCCCAGGAAGAAGAAGCTGCCGATGGGCTTGTCCGGATCGGAGAGACCCGCACGGCTGCGGCGCACGGCCGCGGCAACGGCGGAGACGGCCTCGTCCTGACCGATGACGCGCTTATGCAGCTCGCCCTCCAGGCCCTTCAACTTGTCGAGCTCGCCCTGCATCATCTTGGAGACGGGCACGCCGGTCCAGGCGCTCACGACCTCGGCGATCTCATCGGAGGTCACCTGCTCGTTGAGGCCCTCGCCGTCCTGCTGCTTTTGTGCCTCGAGCGCGGCCTCGGAATCCTGAATCTGCTGCTGCAGGCCCGGAATCACGGAGTAGCGCAGCTCGGACGCACGGCCCAGGTCGCCGTTGCGCGTCGCGCGCTCCTCTTCGCTCTTGGCCTCGTCAAGCTGCCCCTTGAGCTCTTGCACGTGGTCGATGGCGTTCTTCTGGTTGAGCCAGCCGGCCTTTTGCACGTTGAGCTTTTCCTGAACCTCGGCAATCTCCTGGCGCAGGGCCTCCAGACGCTCCTTGGAGGCGTCGTCGGTCTCCTTCATGAGTGCCTGCTCCTCGATCTGCAGCTGGGTGAGCTGACGCGTGGTGGCGTCGATCTCGACCGGCATGCTGTCGAGCTCCATGCGTAGGCGGCTTGCCGCCTCATCGACCAGGTCGATGGCCTTGTCGGGCAGGAAACGGTCGGCGATGTAGCGATCGGAGAGGTCGGCAGCCGCCACGAGCGCGCTATCGGTGATATGCACGCCGTGGAAGATCTCGTACTTCTCCTTGAGGCCACGCAGGATCGAGATGGTGTCCTCGACGGTAGGCTCGGAGACCATCACAGTCTGGAAACGACGCGCGAGCGCCGCGTCCTTCTCGATGTACTTGCGGTACTCGTCAAGCGTGGTCGCGCCGATCGCGTGCAGGTCGCCACGGGCAAGCGCCGGCTTCAGGATGTTGCCGGCGTCCATGGAGCCCTCGGTGGCACCCGCGCCCACGATGGTGTGGAGCTCATCGATGAACAAGATGACCTTGCCCTCGGACTTCTGTACCTCCTTGAGCACGGCCTTCAAGCGGTCCTCGAACTCGCCGCGGTACTTGGCGCCGGCAACCAGCGCGCTCATGTCGAGCTCGATGAGGTCGCGGTCGCGCAGCGTGCTCGGCACGTCGCCGGCCACGATACGCTGGGCGATGCCCTCGACGATGGCCGTCTTGCCGACACCCGGCTCACCGATGAGCACGGGGTTGTTCTTGGTGCGGCGGGACAGGACCTGGATGGTACGACGGATCTCGTCGGTACGGCCGATGACCGGGTCGAGCTTGCCGGCGCGGGCGAGGTCGCAGATATTGCGTCCGTACTGCTCCAGCGCCTCAAACTGCGTCTTATCCTCGGCAGACGTCACGCGGTCATCGCCGCGCAGTTCCTCGTAGACCCGCTCGATGCGCTCCTTGGTGACGCCGGCGTCGCGCAGCACGCGGCCCGCCTCGCCCTTGTCCTCGGCAAGCGCCATCAGCAGATGCTCAGTCACCACAAAGCTGTCGCCCATCTTGGTGGCCTTCTTCTCGGCCTTCTCGATGACGCGGACGAGCTCGTTGGACAGGCCCATCTGCTGACCCTCGCCCGAGACCTTGGGCGCGTGGTCGATGGCATCCTGCGTGGAGCGTGCGAGCTGAGCCGGATCGGCACCGATGCGCTCGATAATCACGGAGATATTGCGCTCGCCGGCACCGAGCAGGGCAGACAGCAGGTGAATCGGCTCCACCGCGCCGGCCTGCGCGTCGGCAGCCGTGCTCATGGCGGTCTGCAGCGCCTCGCGCGACGTCATAGCTAGCTTATCGATTCTCATGGAATCACCTCTCTTGGGGCGGCCGCCCTACGGGGCGGCTTCACGTTGTTCGAGAAGTATTGTTGCCAGCTTTGCTCGATCTTATACACAAATCTAAGTCTCTATATATAAGATTTTCTGAGTGATTGAGAGATAGGGGGCAGGCACGCTCGCCCGCTGCGGCCTCGTCCCCTTACTATCTCAATCTGTAACATCTAGCGACTGTTTATGGCTCCAGATGTTACAAATCAAGATGAAATGGCCAACGGCGCCCGTTTGTCTCAATCTGTAACATCTACTCGGCAAATAGGGCCCTATCTGTTACAGATTGAGACAAACAGAAGACACCCGAATCGAAAATCTAAATCTGTAACACCAGGCCCACTTTTAGCGGCCAAGATGTTACAGATCGAGACAAACCGAGAACTACTACAAAGGGGACGGGTGCCTTTGTGGTGGTTGCAGTCTCTACTTACTTGCCGAACCCGTGCTTCCCGATTCGCCGCTCCAGGGCATCTCATCCTCGAAGAGCCATATACGGGCAGACCCACTATCGCGTGCAGTCTGCGGGTCGGGCAAGCAGGTCTGTTCATAGGCATCTTGGATACACTGACCCATAAAATCGTTGAGCTCGGCCTGGTCGCCCTCCATGACATAGGCTGCATCGCCGGCCATGATGTAAATACCCGGACCCTCATTGCCCTCGTAACCCGGATCGTACGAGACATCACATAACTTTGCGCCGTTTGCAGTGTCCAGCTCGATGGAAGAGTGACATCCGCCAACCATGTCGTTCGCTTTTGCCCGATAGGACGCATATCCGTACCAACGCTTAAATGTTTTGCCCTTGAGTAGCTCGGACGCCCTATCGATCAGGCTTGTATCCGTGGTATAGCGCATGGCCCCAAGCTGAATACTCGGATAATTGCTAATACCCAGCACAGCCGGCTGCTCATCAAAATCAACGGTAATGGTCTCGGGCTTGTCGTCGCCGGTCAGAAGTTCGACAGATTGAGCCACAGGCTTGACCAACGGCTCCGTCACCGCAGCAGGTAGAAACGCCATGCCGACAGCGCCCATGCCAACCACGGTGATCGCAAGCGCCAAAACAATCAACCCAATACGGGCAGGACTTCTCACAGCAAAGCACCTCACAATGCAAGCCTTCGCCATCTGTACTAATAATATCGCCAGCCAGCACTATTACCAAAAGGAGCCGCGCGCTCCTCACCACCACAAAGGGGACCCTTGATTATCAACTTTATCCGAACACCTCCCACATTCATCCGTACATGTGCGGATGAATGTGGGAACCCGATACCCTGAGGGCCGGAT
>CAVHBE010000075.1:0-18353 GCA_963634045.1 Methanobrevibacter smithii | reverse complement strand
CCATGGGAGCCCACCTTTCTCGTTTAAACATTGCCTGTATGGTACCGCTCTCAAGGCAAAAACCTACCAAAAAGGGACAGGTTTATTTTGGCAGGTTTTATCTGGGGTAACGCAATTGGCTGCCCAACAGGCCGCGCAAGACCATCCCCAAAAATAAAGGCGCCGGGAGGCGGAGGCTCCCGGCGCCCGTCAAAGGGACTATGTTGTCTGTTGGACCGCACGGTCCGTCGCGGCGATAACGCCGACTAGGCCTGAAGTGCCTGCAGCTGCTTGTGAACCTCGATGAGCTCCGTCGCCATGACGCGCATGGTCTCGGTGCCGGCCATCTGGTCCTCGGCATGCAGCAAAATCAACGGGGCCTCGCCGTTACGTTCGCCGTTGGCCTCCTTCTTCAGAAGCCCCATGTGAACATCGTGGCCACCGTTATAGGCCTCGTCGCCCTGCTTGATAAGCTCCTCGGCGGCGTCAAAATCGCCCTCCTTGGCCTTTTGCACGGCATTGATGTACATGCTCTTAGCGGTACCGACGTAGCTGATGATCTCAAAGCAGGTCATCTGCAGTTCGTTCATATCCTCCATGCAGAGCACCTAGCCCATCACGCTGACGCAGTGGTCGATGATGCCGGCAGCGTTCATGCGGCCGTAGTCGACCATGTTGATGACCTCGACCGGAAAACGACCGGCGGCCTCCTTCTCAAAATCGCCCTTGGTGTAGCCGATCTGCGGACCAAGCAGCAACATGTCGCACTCGTCCAGGTGATCGTGGGCCTCGTTCATGGGACGAGCCTCGACCTCAATATCCAGACCACGGTTTGCAACCTCGGCCTGCATCTTCTGGACCAGCAGGCTCGTGGACATACCGGCATTGCAGCAGAGCATGATCTTCTTCATGGTTTCCTCCTTATAACTGCGCGGCGCGCAGACGACAACTGGTTTTATTCCTTGCGGCTATTGTGCCCACCCCCCCCCTGCATCTTTACACAAGGGAGAGAGCTGCGGGCACCGGCGCCCGCAAAGGTGAAAGGGACGAACGTTAGGCGTTCTACTCGGCGAGAGCCTCCTGCTTGGCGATTGCCTTCTCGGAAATCTTCATAAAGGGCAGGTAGACGGCCATGCCAATGACAATCTCGATAGCCTGCCACACGCCAGCGCGCCAGTCAAAGCCCGTAGCGAGCAGGGCATTGATGACGGGAGGCATGGTCCAGGGCACCTGGGCGATGCAGGGGCTGATGATGCCTGCGCAGGTAAGGCCATAGGTGATGCCGATGAACAGGTCGGGAAGGAGGACAAACGGGATCATGAGCGGCAGGTTGTACACGATGGGGTAACCGTAGATAACCGGCTCGTTGATGTTGAACAGACCAGGCAGGATAGCCATCTTGGAAACGGTCTCGGAAGCCTTGTTTTTGGAGAACAGGAGCGTGTCGAGCAGGAGCATGAGGGTGCAGCCCGAGCCGCCGATGAGGGCGAAGCTGTTAACGATCTGCATGTTCATGTAGTGATCGGGCTGGATGGTGCCACCGGCGGCAAAGGTAGCCATGTTGTCGACGATGAGCATGGTCAGGATCGGCTCGACGGTAGCGCCAGAGATGGTGGACTGGTGAATACCGACGCAGAACAGCAGGTTAGCAAGGGTGTAGATGAGGATAACAGCCCACGGACCAGCGTTCATGATGCTCTTGAGCGGGTTGGAGATGCACGTGGAGATGATGGTGCACAGATCGGTGCCGGCGCACACGGCGAGCAGGGCTGCGGCAAGAGCGAAGACCGCGAGGTTAAGCAGCATCGGAATCATGACGTTGAAGGAGTTGGAGACCGCGGGAGGCACGCCCTCGCCCAGCTTAACCTTGAGCTTCTCGACGCCAGAAATCTTGATGAAGAGCGAGACGGAAAGCAGGGCGATGATAATAGCCGAGAACAGACCGTTGGTGCCGGTGTTGGCAGTCGAAAGGGCGCCCGTGACCTCGGCGGAGGTGATCTTGTCGGTGAGCAGTGGGCTCGTGGCGGCAAGCGTGGCGGTGATCTGCTGCGGCATCATGATGACGAAGGCAGAGATAGCGACGACCATGCAAGCAAGCGGATTATCGAAGCGCTTGTTCTTAGCGAGGCTGTAGCCAATCAATCCGGCCAAGATAATGGCAGAGACGTTGAGGGTGCCCAGCGTAATCGCCGAACCCCACGTCTGAAGGTTGGCAAGGCCCGCCGCATCGAGCGGGAACAGAGGGAACACGACGTTGTTAATAAGAACCGCGATACCCGCAAGGATATAGAGCGGCGTGATGGTCGCGAAGGCGTCACGCAGGGAACGCAGGTGAACCTGGTTTCCCACCTTCGCAGAGACCTCGGCAAACTTGTCGAGGAAGCTCTTTCCGTTGTCACTGGCCATGATTGCTCCTAACTTTCAAATCCGGCCTTTCCTATGCGCACGGTGGTCTGTCGCCCTCTGCCACCAGATGTGCCATGTGTTGCGCGCGGCGGCGCGCGGTCTGGACGTTCGTCCGGTCGCTAATCAACCACGTGGGTCGTGGCGACCTGTTTGAGCCAGGCCGCCGACTTCTTAAGACGGCGCTTATAGCCATCCATCAGATCGACCTCGACAAAGCCATAGCGATTCTTAAAGGCATTGGCCCAAGACCAGTTATCGATGACGGCCCAATAATGGTATCCACGGCACTTGGCGCCCTCGACAATTGCCTTGGCAACCCACTCCAGGTGCTGGCGTACAAAGTCGACGCGGTAGTCATCCTGGATGGTTCCTTCGGCGTCTCGGTTCTTGTATTCGTCCATGATGCCGATGCCGTTCTCGGAAACGAACCACTCAAGATCGGGGTAGTTCTTAGCGCAGTCCATGCCAAAGTCGTAGAGGCCCTGCGGGTAGATCTCCCAGCCGCGGCTCTCGTTCATAACGGCGTCGGGCCACACGTACTCGTCGGCAAAGTGCGGCAGACCGTACTGGTCGATCTTGCTCGCCGGCGCCTGAACGCGCGTGGGGTGGTAGTAGTTGCAACCGAGCCAGTCGACAACACCCTGCTTAAGAATCTCTTGGTCGCCGGCACGGAACGGAAGCTTAACGCCGCCCTCGGCCAGGCTGTCGAGCACGTCGGCGGGAAGCTCGCCCTTGGTAATGAGGTCGAGCCACCAGCGGTTGTTGATGCCGCTGGTCATACGCACGGCCTCGAGGTCCGCCTCGCTGGGGTTCTCCTTGGTGTAGACCGGGGTAAAGCAGTTGATCATGCCGATCTTGGCATCGCTGCGAACGGCGCCCTCGTCATAGGCGCGACGGTAGTTGGCCACGGCCAGCGCATGTGCCAGCGAGATGTGATACTGCACGGTGCGAGCGCGGCTAAAGTCGTGGAGCTGCGGGAACCACACGCCCTCCTGATAGCGCTGCTCGGGCTCGACGATGGGCTCGTTAAAGGTGAACCAGTACTTGATCTCCTGGCCAAACTCGTGGAAGGCGACGTCGGCGTAATGTGCGTAAGCCTCGACAACCTCACGGCTCTCCCAGCCGCCACGGTTAAAAAGGTAGGTGGGCATGTCAAAGTGGTACAAGTTGACAAACGGCTCCAGGCCGGCTTCGCGAGAGGCGCGGAACAACTCGTGATACCACGCGGCGCCTTCCTCGTTGAGGTTGCCGTCGGCATCGAGCAGACGGCTCCACTGGATGGAAGTGCGATAGGTATCCAGGCCCAAGTCCTTCAAAATGCGAAGGTCTTCCTGGTACTTGGCCATAAAGTCATTGCCGGCGTAAGAGCCAACGCAGTTGTAGAACGAGCCCAGATCCTGGATGGACCAGGTGTCCCACAGGTTCTCGAGCTTGCCGCCCTGGTTCCACTGACCCTCAGTCTGCGGGCCGGACATAGCAGCGCCAAAGAAGAAGTCGTTGGGCAGCTGATACTGTGCCATCAAAGTCCTCGCTTTCGTGTTCTAGAGCTTCCGGTTGGAGACGGGTTTGCTTTGGCAGGTTATCCGGCGCGGGCGCGCACCGGTCATACCGATATCCAACCCGCCAAAACAAAACCGTCCCCAAACGGTCGATCCTGTTCTGCGGAAAGATTCCGTTCGTTGCTTAAACTATAGCGCTCTAATTCTAAAAGTAACGCGTCTTTTTCTTTTTTCTTTCTCGAGCTTCTTAGATAAAGGTTATATGGGTGCCTTGTTAAGGGTTATACTTACTTGCGTATTGATATATGTCGGAAAGGAGGTTCAATGATTCCCAAATACGAGGCGATAGCTGCAGATATTCGTCGAAGCATCGAGGATGGCACTCTTAAACCGGGCGACAAGCTTCCCACCGTCGTTGAGTTCTGCGAGCTCTATAGCGTTTCCAAAATCACCGTCAAACGAGCTATCGAGCAAATCACCGAGGAAGGTCTTATTACCAGCCGACGCGGATCGGGTACCTACGTTAAGGACACGGCGGGACTTCCCGGTCAGGCGTTTTTCCAGGGCAAAAACGACCGTGCCCAGGGCTTTTCGTATGAGCACCGCGGGGAGAAGGTGACCTCGGTGGTCTACGATTTCTCGATTGTTAATCCACCAGCGGACATCGCAGCCCAGCTGGGAATTGCCGAGGATGACTTTGCCTATCACATCGTGCGCGTGCGTCAGGCCGATGAGAAGCCCATCGTTATCGAGTACACCCACATGCCCCTCGAGCTGATTCCAGGCCTTAAAAAGAAGGACCTGTACGGATCGGTCTACCACTTCATCCGCGAGCAATGTGGGCTGAAGATTTCGAGCTTCCACCGTACCATTCGCGCCGTGGCAGCAACCGAGGAAGAAGCCGAGCGCTTGGACACCAAGCCTGGCTCTCCCCTGCTCGAGCTCACCCAGATTGGCTTTTTGGACAGCGGCGACGCCTTTGAGTATTCGGTCTCGCGCAACGTTGGCGACCGCTTTGAGTTGCACAACGTAACGTTGGCATAGGTTTTTGTAGTCATCCGGGCGCTCGCTTTGAGCTGTTTTGTGCAGCGCCCGCGCAACACAATGGGGGTATGAACATGTCCGATTTGATTAAGCTGACGCCGATCTTCCACGAGAAGATCTGGGGCGGTCGCCAGCTCGAAACCGTATTTGGCTACGACATTCCCGATGGCCCCATCGGTGAGTGCTGGGCCATCTCGGCCCACCCCAACGGCGACTGCCAGATTGCGGAGGGCCCGTATGCCGGCCACACGCTGTCGTGGCTGTGGGCCGAGCATCGCGAGCTCTTTGGCAACTGCGAGGGCAAGGAGTTCCCGCTGCTCATTAAGATTCTGGATGCCAAGGACGACCTTTCAATCCAGATTCATCCCAACGACGAGTACGCCGCCAAGCACGAGAACGGCAGCCTGGGCAAAACCGAGTGCTGGTATGTGCTGGACTGCGAGCCCGGCGCCACGATCATCGTCGGCCAGCGCGCGCACGACCGCGCCGAGGCCGCACAGATGATCGAAGAGGGCCGTTGGGACGAGATGCTCAACGTGCTGCCGATTCACAAGGGAGACTTTTTCCAGATCGACTCCGGCACCGTTCACGCCATCAAGACCGGCACGCTGATTCTGGAGACGCAGCAGTCGAGCGACGTGACATATCGCCTGTACGACTACGACCG
Organism: Methanobrevibacter smithii; assembly: GCA_963634045.1. GTDB lineage: Bacteria > Actinomycetota > Coriobacteriia > Coriobacteriales > Coriobacteriaceae > Collinsella. Next base: position 12,758 of record CAVHBE010000075.1, on the reverse strand, counting down.
CCCCGGCACCGACGGCAAGCTGCGCCCGCTGCACATTGAGCAGAGCCTCGACTGCATCGACTTTGATGCTCAGGCTCCGACCGACGGCACGGTGACCGCGCCCGAGGTGGACGGCGTGACCGAGCTCGAGTCCAACCCCTGCTACACCGTCGATCGCGTGCGCGTCAACGGCAGCAAGACCCTCGACCAGCGCTGGCCCTTCATGTGCCTGTCGGTCATCGACGGCGAAGGCACCGTCTGCGGCGACCCCGTCCACAAGGGAAGCCACCTGCTGGCCCCGAGCACCGTCAGCTCCATCGACCTCGAAGGCAAGATGGAACTGATCATCAGCCACCTCTAGGTCACAACAACAACCAAAACGAAACAAGGGGCTCCCCCGTTCATCAACGGAGGAGCCCCTACTCGTATCTACATATCAGCCCACCCGGTTCTCCAAATCAAAAAGCGGACGAGCGGAGCGGCGTTCGCAAGCAACGTTACCCAAGGACCTGGGCGGGCGTATGGGACAACATCGATCGCGAGTTCCGCACGCAAAGGAGAGCACTTAATGTGCTCTCCGTCTTGCGCAGGACTGCCCGAGCAGGCGATGTTGCCCCATACGCCCGCCCAGGTCCGCCGGGATCACGACAGCTTGACGATCGGTGCAAAACCTTTCATTAGCTTTTTGGTCTGGCCGGTCTTTTCGAATTGAACCTCGATCATGTCTCCAGCGACCGAGATCACGGTACCCGTGCCAAAGGTCTTATGGCTCACGGTATCGCCCACGGCAAAGTCCTGCGATGCGCTGGCACGATCGACCTTGCGCTCCACCGTCGGGGACACCTTGGACGACGGCTTTTTGACGCGCGGCGCGCCCGAGCCAAAGGTCGAGGCAACACGGCCGGCGTCGGGCGAGACCCCACGATGGCGCTCGGTTCCGTAGCTACTGCCGCCAAAGAAGTCGTCGAAGCTCGATCCACCGCGCGAACCGGAACCGCCGGTCGAGCGCGTATGCGAACCAAACACCTTGCCGCCGTACATATCCGAGCCCATGCCCGAGCCAAAGGTGCCGTGACGGTCGCCGCGTTTCTCCCAGCCCGTGCCCTCAAAACCGGCAGAACCGATGCCGCTAAACTCGATATCCTCAAACGGAATCTCGTTGAGGAAGCGCGAGCGCGGGTTGGCAGAGGTCGAGCCGTAGGTGCGACGCGTGGCCGCATAGGTCAAGAACAGGCGCTTACGGGCGCGCGTGATGGCGACGTAGGCCAGGCGACGCTCCTCCTCGAGCTTGCCCGGGTCATCGCCGCCGCCAAAGTCGTGCACGTGCGGGAAGATACCCTCCTCCATGCCGGCCACGAACACCGCCGGGAACTCCAGGCCCTTGGCGGAGTGGATGGTCATCATGGTGATGGCATGCGTCTCGCCGGCCAGGGAATCCAAGTCGGAGCGCAAGGCCAGCCACTCCATGAGCGCCGGCAGCGCCTTACAGGTGAGCGGACCGTAGGTGCGCTCGATCTCGTCGGCATGCACGGCACCCGCCGGCAACTCTGCTGGCACGGCATACGCGTTGCCCGCGATGGCGGCGGCCAGGGCATCCTGCGGAGACAGCGCCGGAGCGGCCAAGCTATCGAGCGGATTGGAGCCCGCGGCGTCACGCGCACCAACGAGCGCCTCAAACGAGGATACCGGGGCAGACGGCCCCGGTTCGGGCGCAGGCGCGCTCACCACGACGGGCTCGGGCTCGGCGCTGACAGGCACATCGGCAACACCGGCAGCGCGCAGCTCTTCCAAGCTCTCGAGCGTACCTTCGATATCCTCGTGCGTCTCCTCAAATTCGGCAGCGACACCCAGGAATTCCTGGATGTTCTCGGCGCGGCTCTCGGACTCCATGGTGCCCTCGGCGCGGAAAGCCTGCAGCAGGCCCGTCTTATCGACAATCATCTCGACAACGTCCTTGAGCTCGCCGTCCATGCGGCGACCCTCGCGCACCAGCGACACAAAGCTCGACAGGCCATTGCGCACCTTGGCGCTAAACATGCCGGTTTCGGCGCACGCGATCTCGCAAGCCTGGAAGAACGAGCAACGGTTGTCGCGCGCCAGCTGCTCAATCTTTTGGATCGAGGTGGAGCCGATGCCGCGGCGCGGCGTGTTGATGACGCGCTTGACGCTCATCTCGTCTGCCGGGTTCACGATCATCTTGAGGTAGGCCATGACGTCGCGGATCTCGGCACGATCGAAGAATCGCGTGCCGCCCACAATCTTGTAGGGCACGCCTGCGCGCAGGAACATATCTTCGAGGATACGCGACTGGGCGTTGGTGCGGTAGAACACAGCAATATCGTCGTAGCTCGTGCCCTTGGAGTGCAGCTTTTCGATCTCGCCGGCAATCCAGCGGCCCTCGTCGCGCTCATCGCTTGCCTGGAAGGCCTGGATCTTCTCGCCGTCGCCCTCGGCCGTAAACAGGCGCTTCTCCTTGCGCTGTGAGTTGTGACGCACCACGGCGTTGGCGGCGCTCAGGATATGACCCGTGGAGCGGTAGTTCTGCTCCAGCTTAACGGTCTTGCAGTTTTTAAAGTCCTTCTCAAAGTCCAGGATGTTGGTGATGTCGGCGCCGCGCCAGCTATAAATGGACTGGTCATCGTCGCCTACGACCATGAGGTTTTGGTACTTGGCGGCCAGCAGGTTGGCGATCTCGTACTGGACGTGGTTGGTGTCCTGATACTCGTCGACGCTAATGTAGCGGAAGCGCTCCTGGTACTTGTCGAGCACCTCGGGGCGGGTGCGCAGCAGCTCGAGCGTGCGCACGAGCAGGTCGTCGAAGTCCATCGCGTTGGCGGCGCGCAGGCGGCGTTCCAGCTCCAGGTAGACCTGCGCGGCCTTTTTGTCATTGGGGCTGTCGGCGGATTTGAGCATGTCCTCGGGGCCGATCATGGCGTTTTTGGCCGAGCTGATCTTGCTGCGGATCATGTTGATGGGGAACTGCTTTTGCTCGATACCGAGCGCCTGCATAATATCGCGCACCATGCGCTTGGAATCGTCGTCATCGTAGATGGTGAACTGACCGGTGTATCCCAGCAGGTCGGCGTCCTCGCGCAGCATACGCACGCACATGGCATGGAAGGTGCATACCCACATGCCACGGGTGCCGCTGGGAATGAGTGCCGCCAGACGCTCACGCATCTCGGCCGCGGCCTTGTTGGTAAACGTGATGGCAAGGATCTGCCAGGGCTTAACGCCCAGGTCGCCGAGCATATGTGCGATACGGAAGGTCAAGACGCGGGTCTTGCCCGAGCCGGCGCCGGCAAGGACCAGCAGCGGGCCCTCGGTGGTCAGGACCGCCTCGCGCTGAGCGGGATTAAGGCTGTCGATGTCGACGAGCGGCTTGGCGGGCTTGGGCGCCGGCGCGGGAGCGTCGTAGATGTCGAGCGGAACGAGCTCGGGCTCCGGCGCAGCAGGGGCAGTGTATGCATCGAGCGGCACGGGTTCCGGCGCGGGCGGCACAGGTACCGCGACATTCTTTTCCCAGGGCAAGGGCTGGGTCATGGGCGACTCCTCATCTGACGGACGGCGCGCCTGCGGGCAGCGCCATAGTTTGAGCCGTACCAGTATACCGAGCCGCGCGGACACCGACGCAAATCACACCACGACTCCGTGCGCCACCGTCAGGCCCGCCCAGCGGATTTGGCGCAATGGGGTCAGGTTAGTCTGCACCACATTGGTGCAAAGAAACCTGGCCCCATTGCACCAATCACGGAGCCACCGATGTCATGGCAACGGTAGCGAGCGGCGGCCAGGGCGAACAAATTGGCATGAAAAGGGGGCGGCATAGACCTTTTGGTCATGCCACCCCCTTCGAATGACAAGTTGTCTCCCTGGCCGCCGCGCGGCGTCAACCAAGTTACAGGCCGAGCATAGGCTCCAGAACGAAGAAGTATGCGAGCACTACGACGCCCAGGATGATGCGGTAAACACCGAAGCACTTGAAGTCGTGACGGCGGACGAAGCCCATGAGCCACTTGATGGCGATGAGCGAAACCACAAAGGCCACAACGCAGCCCACGCCCAAGATAGCGACCTCGTTGGCGCCGAACGTGCCGCCCTTGATGAAGTATTTGACCAGCTTGAGTGCACTCGCGCCAAACATGACAGGGATGGCCAGGAAGAACGTAAACTTGGACGCCACCGAACGCGTACAGCCCAAAAGCAGGCCGCCGATGATGGTAGAACCGGAGCGAGACGTACCAGGCACCAGCGAAAGCACCTGGAAGCAGCCGATACCCAGCGCAGTCTTCCAGCTCAGGTCCTCGAGCGTGGCGATGGAGCCAAAGTCCAGATTCTCGTCATCGTCCTCATCCTCAGCGGTAGCCGCGGCGGGCGCCGCAAAGTGCGCACCGGCGGGACGTCCACCCGACACCACAGCACGCGAGCCAAACGAACCGGCAACGGCCATTTCCTCGCGCTTGCTCGCGCGCCAGTTCTCGATCACGATAAACAGCACGCCGTACACAATGAGCGCCAGCGCCACGACGGGAGCATTGTAGAAATGCTCCTCCATCCAGTCGTTAAGCGGCAGACCGATCGCCGCGGCGGGAATGCAGCCGAGCACAATCTTGCCCCACAGCACCCAGGTGTCGCGACGGCCCTCCTTGCCCTTGCTGGGCGAGAACGGATTGAGCTCATGGAAGAACAGCACACAGACGGCCAGAATGGCGCCGAGCTGAATCACGACCAGGAACATATTCCAGAACGTCTCGCTCACGTTCATCTTGACGAACTCGTCCACCAAGATCATGTGACCGGTCGACGAAACAGGCAGCCATTCGGTGATGCCCTCGACCAGGCCCATGAAGGCAGATTTTAGAAGCTCGATAATATCCAAAGGGACCCCCTCGTTAGACACCCGCCGATATTGTTCTGCGGACGGTGCGGGCGATGTCCCATTATCAACCGTTCGGGCGCGTCTACGCCTACCCTTACCAAAAAACTCGCCCGTTCACAGAATTGCGAGCGGTCAAACCCAAATCCTTGGGTATAACTGCAACAAGATAAAGTGTCCGGCGGCCAACGCGCCCGCGCCCGCCCGATGCACGAGCCCCGCGCCCGTGCGATAGACCAAGGAGGAAACCATGAACGAGGGCTACACCAAGGTATTTGTTTCACTCGACGGTACTGAGCAGCAGGATTTTGTGCTCGCACGCGCCATCAAGGTCGCCGCGAACAACGGCGCCAAGCTAATCATCGGCCACGTTATCGATTCCACGGCGCTCGAGAGCGCCGGTTCCTATCCGGTCGATCTGGTCAACGGCCTAGAGGAGGCATTTAAGAACTCCATCGCCAAGCAGCTCGAAGAGGCCAAGGCCAATCCCGATATTCCCGAGGTCGAGGTCATGATTCGCGCCGGCCGTATTCGCGAGACGCTCAAGGACGAGATGCTCGACGTGGTTAAGCCCGACCTGGTGCTCTGCGGCGCCCGCGGCCTGTCCTCGATCAAGTATGCGCTGCTGGGTTCGATTTCGACGTTCCTGCTGCGCAATACGGACTGCGACATCTTGGTCGTGAAGTAGGTTCCTTCCCGCCGGCGCAAGGCCTGCGGGGTTATCACGCCGACGTCCTCGCCGCTTCGCGGCTGCGGGATGTCGGCTTAGATAACCCCTCCCGGCCTTGCGCCTTCGTCACCGTACTTCAGCGAGTTGGCTGATGGAAAAATGGTGTGCCGCCCCGTTTGGGGCGGCACGTTTTGTTTGGACGGGCGTTTTCCGTGTGCGTTACTCGAAGTATTGGAACTTGTTGGTTGAGAAGGCGAATGTTACGACGAAGCCTTTGCCGGAGTCGGATGCTGCGGTGACGTCGATGCCCATCTTGGAGCACAGGCGCGCCACCAGATAGAGACCGATGCCCGTTGCGCGCTTGGTGGTGCGGCCGTTGTCGCCGGTAAAACCCTTCTCGAACACACGCGGCAGGTCGGCCGCGCTCACGCCGCAGCCGTTGTCCGCAACGATAAGCTCGATGCGCTCGCTTGCCAGGCCCTCGTCCAGCAACGCGCCCGAAAACACGATCTTCGCGCCGTCCTCGCACGCATATTTAATGCTGTTCTGAATGAGCTGGCCCAGAATAAACTCGAGCCACTTCTCGTCGGTAAAGACCTCAAAGTCGAGGTTCTCGCACACCGGCGCCACGTGTGCCGCGATGAGCTCGCGCGCATTGGCCTTGATTGCGCCCGTCACCAGAGCCTTGAGGTTCCAACGTCGAATCAGATAATCGCGCTCCACAACCTCCGAGCGCGCATAGTAGAGCGCCTGGTCGATATAGCGCTCCACGCGGGCAAGCTCGCGACCGAGGTCATCTACGCGCGACAGATCATCTTCGCTGCCGTCCAGGTTTTCCAAAAACAGATGGGCTGCCGCCAGAGGCAGCTTGGCCTCGTGGGCCCAGCTCTCGATATAGTCGCGATAGTCATCGGTCTGGCGCCTGCCTTCGGCAACCTCGTCACAAGCGGCTTTGCCCACCCGGCGCAAGACCTCGTACTCGAGCTCGCCCTCGGCATAGGTCGGACATTGCACCATCTCCTGCACCCATGCGGGACTCTCGAGCTCCTCTGCCGCACGCTCCAGCTGGCGCAGAAAACGACGACGGCGCGCGTACTCGATCACGATGCCGAGCATGCCAAAGATAAAGGACACGCCGACCGCCACGACCACGATGGAAACGGGTGCGCCGGCGACCGTCAGCACAAAGCAGCTCAGCAGCACGCCGCACGTCCACACGGCGACGGGAAGCAGCGCATCTTTGAAGAATTTGGCGAACGACATAGCCGGCCCCTAGACCGAATAGCCCTGGCCGCGGTGCGTCGTCAAATACCCCTTGATGCCGATTTTTTCGAGCGTGGTGCGCAGGCGGTTGATGTTGACGGTGAGCGTATTGTCGTCCACGAAGGCGTCGGAGTCCCACAGGTCCTGCATGATGGCCGAGCGCGAGACGATCTTGCCCGCACGGCTCAGAAGCAGCGAGAGAATACGCAACTCGTTTTTGGTGAGCTCGGTACTGGTACCGGTCTGCATGTTGGTGACCATGGAGCGAGCGAGATCGAGCTCCAGGCCCTTGTGGACAAGCGTGCTGCGCTCGCCCGCCGCCGCGGTGCGACGCAGCAAGGCATTGATACGCGCCACGAGCACACGGGCGCTATAGGGCTTGGGAACAAAGTCGTCCGCGCCGAGCGTCATGGCCATGACCTCGTCGATCTCGGTCGTGCGCGACGTGAGGACGATGATGGGAACCTCGGATTCGCGGCGAACCTCGTGGCAGATATGCTGGCCGTCCTTGACGGGAAGCGTGAGGTCGAGCAGCACCAGGTCGGGCGCGGCGGCGAGAATATCGCGCGAGACATGCTCAAACGATTCGCAGGCCTCGATTTCAAACCCGGCGCGGGCAAGGATGTCGATAAGTTCACGACGAATGGGCTCGTCGTCCTCAACGACATAGATCAGCGCCATGTGTCCTCCCATTTCGCGTAACTTGCACCTTTCACACCATTATGCCCACAGCGTCGCAGCGATACGACCCCGTGGGCACCTAATGTGACAAAAGCGTTCGGTAGTCTTGAGAGAAAATAGGGGCCGACCGGTCCTAAACCGATCGGCCCCATCACTTCGACCACGAGCCTCTACTCGAGCGTACGCATGTACGCGGAGATGGCATCCAGGCCCTTCTGCAGGTCGTCGGTGTTATCGGAGTATGCATAGCCGATGCGCATGCTCTTGGGCTCCTCGAAGCAATCGCCCGGGGTGACGAGCGCGCCGGACTTCTTAATCATGTCGATGCAGAACGTCCTGGAGTCGATGTCGTAGTCGTAATACACGAGCGCAGTGGTACCTGCCTCGGGCTTGACGAACGACAGGTGCGGCTCGCTCTCGACCCACTTCTCCAGAACAGCAAGGTTCTGACGGACGATGCGACGGCTGCGCTCAAGGATCACGGAAGCGTTGCCCAGAATCAGCTCCGCCACCGACTCGCTGAATATGCCGGCGGAAATCAGGTTGTAGTCGCGATGCGAGAGCAGCGCGCGACGGAGCTCCGGGCTCTTGGTGACCGCCCAGCCCAGACGCAGGCCGGCGAACGACCAGACCTTGGACATGGATGCGGTGACGATGGCCTTGTCGTACAGGTCGATCACGGACTCGGAGTACTCATCCGTCTGAGTAAGCAGACGGTAGACCTCGTCGCAGAGCACCCACGCGTCGTGTTTGCGTGCGACCTCGACAACCGCCTTGAGCGTATCGGTGTCGAGCAGGGCGCCCGTGGGGTTGTCCGGGTTATTGATGCAGATGAGCTTGGTATCGTCGGTCACCAGAGCATCGAGCGCGTCGACGTCGACGTGGTAGCCGTTCTTGCGGTCGAGCTGAAGGATATCGACCTTCGCGCCGCACATCTCGGGAATCGAGTAAAGCTGCTGGTAGGTGGGCTTGACGGAGACTACGTGATCGCCCGGTTCGACGAGCGTGGAAATAACCAGGGAGTTAGCACCGGTCGCGCCGTGCGTGGGCACGATATGCCCGGGCTCGACCGTCTTATAGAGACGAGCGACCCCCTCGAGGAAGCCGGGCTGCCCCTCGATGTCTCCGTAGGTGAATCGGCGCGAGCACAGGCTATCGAGCCATGCCTTCTTGTCGGTGTTCGTAAGCTCGAACAGCTGGTCGAGCGTGAGGGAGTAGACGCACGTCTCCGCAACGTTGTGGGTGCACTTGGTCTCCCACTCGTTCATCCACTGCTCGACGGCGAAATCCTTGATCTGCATTGTCGCTTCCTTTCCTTGACTTTCTTACAGTTCCACCACGGTGCCCAGCCCTGCCTCGACGGCGCGGTCGTAGGCGATTTTCGATGCCGAAAGGTCCTGAACGGCGATGCCCGACGTATCGAACACCGTCACCTGCTCGTCATCCGAGCGCCCCGTAGCCGCGCCGGCGATGACTTCACCGAGCTCCGCTTTGATGTCCTCGGGCGTGATGGCACCCTCGGCAACCGGAATCTCCAGCTCACCGGACGCGACCGATTGCTCGCGGTCGTCGACGTAAACAGCGGCACGAGCGACAAGCGCCGAGGCGAGCTCCTGCTTGCCGGGCATGTCGGCACCGACGCAGGAGATATGCGTACCAGGACGCACCCATGAATCGGGAATGATGGGCTTGGTCGCCGGCGTGATCGTCACGATGATGTCGGCCTCTGCCGCGGCGCCTTGGCCGTCGGCCGTCGCCTCGATGGAATAGGTGGATGCCTCGCGAGCATGCTCGCAGGCGCCCAAGATATGGGCGACCTCGTCTCGCATGCGCTCGACGCGGGCCTCGGGCGCGGCATCGGAAACCGGCTCCCACACCTTGACCTCGCTCACTTTGGGACAGGCGGCAAGCACGCCCGCCGCCATATAGGTGCTCATATGGCCGGCGCCCGCAACAAGCAGTTTGGATGCATCCGCCCGAGCCAGCCACTTGGCACCGAGCGCAGCGGCGGCACCGGTGCGAAGTCCAGTGACGGCGGAGGCATTGAGCAGCGCCAACGGCTCGCCCGTCGCGTTGTCGCACAGCAGCGTGGTGCCGAAGATCTCGGGCAGCCCCTTTTTGGGATTCTGAGAGAACCAAGCAGTAAGCTTGAGACCGAAGAGGCCGCTTCCCGCCAACTCGCCCGAGCGGATATCCATATCGGCCACGCCGGGTTCGAATTGCTCATATACCATCGGCCACGCTACACCCTTGCCCGTTGCCTTCTGGCGATATGCCTCCTCCACGGCAGCGATTGCATCCTCAATCGTCAGCACCTTGGAAACTTCCTCGGCCGAAAGCACCACCATCTGCCCCATCATCGCTCCTCTCAGCGAAAGCTTTACGTTGCTTCACTGTACGGTTTAGTTACGATGCCGCCAAGGATCATTTCTTGTTGGAATCTACAACGATTCTCAATCTGATTTTTCGTTCTATCAGCATGTATTTGAACTATTTCTCGCATCAACGGCATACTGATGTGCGATTATCCTATTTATACCTGTACTTATTGTAATAATTTACAAGGTGATGCTGATGCTATACACCATCTCGGACTTCTCACGGGAATATGAGGGGTCGGTCCGTCTAATCGCCGGCAGCGATGGCGTCTCGCGTGCCGTCTCTGGCGTCGGGATCCTCGATTATGAACTCATGCCCGGCCTCAAGAACAAGTACCAGCGCGTCAACTTCAGCTCAGACGAGATCATCCTCAGCACTTTCCTCTATGCGAAGGACGACCCGTACCTCATCACTGAAGCCGTGAAATACCTCGTCGCCAAGGGAACGAGCGGTCTCATCATCAAAAACGTCCTGCACATCCCGATTCCCGACCAAGCCATCCGCTACGCCAACGCGCGGCACTACCCGGTCTTTCTCACGACCGACGACTCACTGTTCTTTGATAGCGTCATTTATGAGGTCAAACGGCATATCGAGCAGCTCGCGTCCATCGACTTCGCACAGCGCGAGATCGATGCCCTGAGGACAGACGTATCGCCCGAGTCCATCTGCCGACGCATCCGAAGCCTCAACCCGTCATTTCTGGACGAAGCGGTCGCCCTGTTCGCATCGTTTGCAGAGCCCCTCGACCCGCGTACATTTTTGCAAATCGAACGTCTCTGTGCAAAATCGACCCTCGCCGGATGCCACAACATGCTGGCACCCTATGACGGAGGTTTGTTATTCGTAGCGACAAGCGACTCGGAGCAGGCGCTCGATGTGGAGCGAATCGTGCAGGCGCTCACGGAGCTCATCGAGGCTAGCGGTATCGATGGCGGAGCGGAAGGGCTCGGCATCAGCGATATTCTGTTTGGAGACGAGGCGGTGGCGCAGGCGATCTCGCAGGCGATTTACGCACAGCGCCTATCTTGTCAACGAGCCGAGGGTCCCGTCCGCTATACGCAGCTCGGCATCCTGAGAACCGTGATGCCTTTTGCGGAAACCCCGGAGATGCGATCGTTCTCGGAGGCAATTCTCTCGCCGATACGCGAGCACGACAGTGAGCATGGCAGCGAACTGGAATCCACGCTCGCTGCATTCATCGAGAACGACCGACGTATCGAGCGAACCGCCAAGCAGACCAGCCAGCACCCGAACACAATTCGATATCGCCTCGATAAGGTGACAGCTCTCACCGGACTGAGCTACAAATGTGCCCCGGAGATGGAACAGTTGTCGCTCGCCTACGCCATCGAACGCGCTCGCTCGCTTAAGTAAGCCCACCCCGCCTTGAGGTTAGGAGCGGCGGGCACGGAGCTTTTCGTAGCCTTCGGCGAAGAAGGCGACCGTGGCGGCGTCGGCCTCGGCGGCGTCCGTCTCGGTTGCGGGGACCACGCCGTGCTCGTCGCTCACCAGGAACAACGCGCCCTTAAGCTGTGCGGGAATATCTACGCGCGCGACCGGGATGCCCTTGGTCTGGGCCAGCTGCTCAATGAGCGTCGCCGTACCGCACAGGCACTCGTCCGCTGGCGCCACAAAGGCAAGCTCGCCGTTGTTGACGGCGGCGAGCAGCTCGGGCGCCACGCCGGTCTCGTCGGCCTCGGAGCGGGCCTCGGCGGAGCGGGCGCGCAGCGCCTTGGCCGACGTATCGGCGAGCGGCTCGTACTCCCCCACCGTCATGGCGGCGTTGCCGTTGATGTCGATCACCAGCATGAGCACGCCGTCGCGTGCGGTGTAATCACCCTCGGCAAGCGACCACTCAACGTGCTGTTTGGCCCAGCTGAGCATGTTATGGGTAAGCGGCTCGCCCTGCACCAGGCGCTCGGATAGTGCGCGAATGTGGCGGTTGAGCATGGGCACCTTTTTGTTGGACATGCGCCAGCGGCAGATAAGCGCGGGCTTGTCGAGCGTAAACTTCTCGACCGCCTCCTGATTGGCGCAAAAGTCCTCGTACGCACGCTGATCCTCGGCATTGCCAAACAGCTCGGCATCATCAATCTGGGGCATGGTTGTACCTTTCGTGTTAGTCATTCCGTCCTCTTATACCAAAAAGACGGCCCTCCAAACGGAGCAGCCGTCTTTTGCGGAGATTATTTTGTCCCAAGGCGGAACTTAGTGGCGGAAGTGGCGGGCGCCCGTAAACACCATAGCAATATTGTGCTCGTTGCAGGCCTGGATGCTCTCGTCGTCGCGCTTGGAGCCGCCGGGCTGAATGATGCAGGTCACGCCGTGCGCGGCAAGCACGTCGACGTTGTCGCGGAACGGGAAGAACGCGTCGCTTGCGCAGGCAAAGCCGCCCTTCTCCACGCCCTCGCGCTCGCAGAAGTCCTCGGCGCGCTCGCAGGCAAGCAGCGCAGAGTCAACGCGGTTGGGCTGACCGGGGCCCATGCCAATGCCGGCCTTGCCCTTGGAGACCAGGATGGCGTTGGACTTGACGCCCTTGCAGACCTTCCAGGCAAACTCGAGCTCGGCCATCTCGGCGTCGGTGGGCTTGCGGTCGGTGGGGAACGTAAAGGTCGCGGGGTCCTCGGTCACATGGTCGACTTCCTGCACCAGCATGCCGCCGTCGACGGAGCGCAGCTCCACCTGGGCGCCGTGGTCCACGCCGCCGGTAGCCAGCACGCGCAGGTTGGGGCGCTTGGCCATGCGCTCGAGCGCCTCGGCGGTGTAGCTCGGGGCGATGATAACCTCGACGAACTGCTTGTTCTGATCGGCAAAGTGCTCGACCAGCTCATAGGGAACCTCGCGGTTGCAGGCGATGATGCCGCCGAAGGCGCTCTTGGGATCGCAGGCGAAGGCGCGGTCGTAGGC
>CAVHBE010000074.1:0-6626 GCA_963634045.1 Methanobrevibacter smithii | reverse complement strand
GCTTTTGACCTCGTCATTGGGAGATTGCTCTTTGGCAAAGTCGCTTCCCGTTAAACAATCGATTGCCGCGCGATTGACGGCATGATCCTCGCGGCCCGGAGTCTTAAGGTCATAGACCAAGATGAGTGCTCGAAAACTAACAAAAAAGATGAGGCTAAAGGCAAGGCCGATACCGAGCGCCAAAAGATAGGCACCGGCATGCGTGCGCATGAGCGGAATAAAGTTGAAGGCTGCCATCTCCATGAGGCCGCCCGAGAAGATGCCGACGATGCCAAAGAGATTCATGGTTGTGGCAAGGCAAGACGATAAGACGGCGTAGAGCAAAAAGAGCCCGGGGTGGGTGAACATAAAGAGAAACTCGAGTGGCTCGGTAACGCCGCAAACCACCGAGGCGATGATGGCGGGAACAAGGATGACCCTGAGGCCGGCGCGGCGCTCGGGTTTTGCGGTGGAGTAGAACGCAGCTGCGATGGCAGGAAGGCCAAAGAGCTTGACCCAGCCGGTGGCGGTAAAACCGGCCCACGGCGCAAGCTCATTAAGGGGGCGCGTGCTATGGGAGAGGATGGGGAGCAAACTGCTCCACGTGGCGTAGATGCCGTCGTTAATGACCAGGTTGTCGTAGTAGATTGGCATGTAGAGCAGGTGGTGCAGCCCCATAGGCTCGAGCGCTCGCTCCAAAAACACAAAGATGCCCACGCCAAAGGGGCCGACGCTCGTAAGTGCATGGCGCAGCGTTTCGGTCATTGCGTATACGGAGGGCACGATGGCGGCCGAGATAGCGGCAAGGGCAAACACGGCAAAAAAGCTGATGAGGTAGACCAGCGAGGAGCCCGAGAAGGTGCCGAGCCAATCGGGAACCTTGGCATCGTAGAAGCGGTCATGGATGGCGACGACGGTTGCCGATACCACCAGCGGGCCGATAATGCCGGTGTCGAGCGTCTTGATGCCGTCGATGACGGTGATGCCGTTGGCGGTGGTCAAAGATGACGGGTACTTAAGCCCAAGGTTGTCTCCGCTCAGCTTAATGATCTCGCTCAAAAAGAAGCAGTAGGCAAAATAGGCGACGAGAGCCTCGAGGCAGCAACGAGCCGGTTGTTTTTGGGCAAGACCGATGGGCAGCGCTACGGCAAAAAGGAGCGGGAGGCGTTTAAAGACCGTCCACGAGCCGCGCTGGATGATAGCCCAGAAAACGTACCAAGGGGTTCCGTATACGGCGAGATCGCCGACGATGTCCGCAGTCGTTGCGAGAGCGGAGACGCCGACCATGAGGCCTGATATAGAAAACAGCATGGCGGGCGCGAACATTGCCCCGCCAAAGCGTTGGATTTTTTGCAGCATGTTCTGCCTTCCGAATATCGAGGCGCGTTGCGCGTGGGGAAACGTTTAAACAATGGATTCATTGTAGAGGACCAGACGATTGTCGTACCGGCAGTTTTGAGCGAAACCGATTTGGGCATGACAGAAACCGTCAACGGTTAAATCCTGTCGCTTTACCGATATTCGGTTTAAACAACTTTAAGAAATGCTATCGTGCCTAGCCGGAAATGAATAATGTAGAGGTGAAGCAATGCCAAAAGCGATATACGAAGGAATCTACCGAGAAATACGCTCGCGCATCATTAATGGGACCTATGCGTTTCAGGAGATGCTGCCAACCGAAGCCGAGCTGACCGCGGAGTTCGGATGCACTCGCAATACCGTCCGTCGCGCCTTGGGTATGCTGGCCGACGGGATGTTTGTGCAGCCCATACACGGCAAGGGCGTGCGCGTTATTTGGCTTAAGGGCGAAACCGACATGTTGGGCGCACTCGAAGAGGTTGAGTCGTTTGGCGAGTTTGCAAAGCGCAACAATGCCGTTGCATCGACGGACGTTAAGTCTTTCGAACATCTGGTTTGCACCGAGCAACTCTCTCGTCACCTGGGCTTTAAGGTGGGCGAGGAGTTGATTCGCGTAGTGCGTGTCCGAAGCCTCAACGGCAACGCGCGCCAAGTGGACCATGGCTATTTTTTGGCGTCGATCGCCAAGGGCCTGACTCCCGAGATCGCGGCAGATTCTATTTACGGCTATCTGGAGCACAAGCGCGGTGTCAAAGTGATGGCGAGCCGTCGTACGGTGAGTGTCGAGCTCGCCAACGATGAGGACTGCAGCTATCTTGACCTCGGCAAATATAACTGCGTTGCCGTCATGGAGAGTCAGTCGTACACCTCGGATGGCATCTTGTTTGAGGTGACGCACACTCGCACACACCCCGAGATCTTCCATTACCGCGTCAATTCCAAGCGATAGCCGGCTAGCTCGCAGCCTGACGAGACTCATGGCCTCAAAGAGAAAACGCCCGGTCAAACCGACGGTACATCGGCTTGACCGGGCGTTTTCTCTGCATTCGATAACAAATAATTGTTTATACAAAACTTGTCAAGTATCAAGTTGAAATTACCGTTCACCGAAGTTTTTCTACCGCTCTAGTAATACTTGTTCAAACAACTAGCCAAATAGCGTATCGTTCAAATCAGCAAAAGGGGCAAAGTCCCCGAGCCAATCTCCGAAGGCGGCGGCAAAGGGTGCCGCCACGGTGTGAAAGGGTGGATTGTAATGAAGAACGAAATGAGCAGAAGGCAGTTCCTGGGCTTTGCTGGTTCCGCGGCTGCAGTTCTTGGTCTGGGCCTCGTGGGTTGCGGTGGTTCTGCCGGCTCCGGCTCCTCCGCTTCTGGTGACGCTGCCGAGGTCTACTTCCTCCAATTCAAGCCCGAGGTCGACAAGGAGTGGAAGGAGATCGCCAAGGCCTATAAGAAGGAGAAGGGCGTCGAGGTCAAGATCGTGACCGCCGCTTCCAACACCTACGAGGAGAAGCTTAAGTCCGAGATGTCCAAGAGCTCCGCTCCGACCCTGTTCCAGGTCAACGGCCCCACCGGTCTTAAGAACTGGAAGGATTACTGCGCCGACCT
Source organism: Methanobrevibacter smithii (assembly GCA_963634045.1). GTDB lineage: Bacteria > Actinomycetota > Coriobacteriia > Coriobacteriales > Coriobacteriaceae > Collinsella. Next base: position 3,680 of record CAVHBE010000074.1, on the reverse strand, counting down.
GTCCGATACCAAGCTCCGCGGTGAGCTCATTGATGACTCCCTGGCTCTGCAGTCCGACGGCAAGGATGTGTGCATCGACTGGGTTCAGGAGAGCTTCGGCATTATTTACAACAAGCAGCTGCTCGAGAAGGCTGGCTACAAGGCCGAGGACATCAACTCCTTCGACAAGCTGAAGGCTTGTGCCGATGACATCCAGGCCCGCAAGGACGAGCTTGGTGTCGAGGGTGCCTTCACTTCCGCCGGCATGGACGACTCCTCTAGCTGGCGCTACACCACCCACCTTGCCAACATGCCGCTCTACTACGAGTTTGAGAAGGAGCACAACCAGGAGGACGACGAGATCAAGGGTGAGTTCCTCGACAACTACAAGCAGATCTTCGACCTGTACATCACCGACTCCACCTGCGATCCTTCGCAGCTTGCTTCCAAGACCGGCGACGACGCCACCAACGAGTTCGCAACCGGCAAGGCCGTCTTCTACCAGAACGGCTCTTGGGCCTACTCTGACCTCGTCAAGGCCGGCATGACCGACGATCAGATTGGCATGATGCCGATCTACATCGGTGTTGACGGCGAGGAGAACCAGGGCCTGTGCTCCGGCGGCGAGAACTACTGGTGCGTCAGTTCCCAGGCTTCCGAGGATGCCCAGAAGGCCACCGAGGACTTCATGTATTGGTGCGTCACCGCTGACACCCCGACCAGCATCATCGCCGACAAGATGGGTCTGACCGCTCCGTTCAAGAGCGCCAAGGAGACCACCAACGTCTTCTCGCAGCAGGCCGTTGCCATGGCCAAGGACGGCAAGAAGACCGTCGCTTGGGACTTCGTCTACATTCCCTCCGAGGAGTGGAAGAAGAACCTCAAGCAGGCTCTGATTGCCTACGCTGCCGATAACAGCAAGTGGGACGGCGTCAAGAACGCCTTCGTCGATGGCTGGAAGACCGAGAAGGCCGCTTCCGAGTAAGCAGTTGCTGTCCAAGCTATCTGATTAGCGACAGGGGACGGGCAGACGTTGGTTTGCCCGCCCCCTGCATATTGAAAGGACCCTTTTATGGGCAAAGCACTCAAGCGCTGGTGGCCGCTCTTTATGCTGCCCACGTGCCTGGCGTTTATGATCGGGTTCGTGATCCCTTTTATCCAGGGCTTCTATCTCTCGTTCTGCCAGTTTATTATCATTAGTAACGCGCACTTTGTCGGTATCGAGAACTACGTGCGCGCGCTGTCCGATCCGCAGTTCTCCACGTCGTTCTTCTTTACCGTGGCGTTTGCCTTCCTGTCGACGGTGCTCATCAACGTGATCGCCCTGGCCATTGCGCAGGCGCTCACCCGCAAGGCGCTCAAAGGCACCAACATCTTCCGTACGATCTTCTTTATGCCTAACCTGATCGGCGGCATCGTGCTGGGCTACATTTGGCAGATTCTGATCAACTGCCTGCTCTCCAACGTGGGCGCCCAGCTCATCGCCCTTAACTCTGCTGCTGGCTTCTGGGGCCTTATCATCCTGACCCTGTGGCAGCAGGTCGGCTACATGATGATCATCTACATCGCTGGTCTGCAGTCCATTCCGTCCGACTACATCGAGGCCGCCAAGGTCGACGGCGCTACGGCATGGCAGACGTTTTGGAAGGTTAAGATCCCTAACCTGATGCCGACCATCACCATCTGCCTGTTCCTGTCCATCACCAACGGCTTTAAGCTGTTCGACCAGAACCTCGCCCTTACCGGCGGCGCCCCCGCGCACTCCACCGAGATGCTCGCCCTGAACATCTACAACACGTTCTATTCGCGTGCCGGTATCGCATGGCAGGGCATTGGTCAGGCCAAGGCGGTTATCTTCTGCATCCTGGTCGTGGCCATCTCCATGATCCAGCTTAAGGCCACGAGGTCCAAGGAGGTGCAGCAGTAATGAAACGCGATAAGGTTATCAACCGCGCGCTCTCGATTTTCTTTACGATCCTGTCGCTCGCGTGGATCTACCCCGTGTTCATGATTGCGCTTAATTCTTTTAAGAAAGCGACCGCAATCAGCACCACCACGGCATTCGATCTGCTCACGCCCGAGACGTTCAACGGCCTCGCAAACTACATGCACGCCCTTAACGAGCAGGGCTTTGCCTCGGCATTTATGTACTCGCTCATCATCACGGTCACGTCGGTCGTGCTGATCTTGGTGTGCTGCTCCATGTGCGCTTGGTACGTGGTTCGTGTCAACAACAAGATCTCGAACTTCTTCTATTACCTGTTCGTGTTCTCGATGGTCGTGCCCTTCCAGATGCTCATGTTCACGCTGTCCAATTTGGCGGACCGCATCGGCTTCAACACGCCGTTCAACATCTGCTTTATCTACCTCGGCTTTGGCGCGGGCCTGGCGGTCTTTATGTTCGCCGGTTTTGTAAAGAACATCCCGCTCGAGATCGAGGAGGCGGCCATGATTGATGGCTGCAACCCGGTCCAGGTGTTCTTTAAGATCGTCCTTCCCATCATGAAGCCCACCTATCTTTCGGTCGGCATCCTCGAGACCATGTGGGTCTGGAACGACTATCTGCTGCCCTACCTTACGCTCGACTCCACCAAGTACAAGACCATTCCTATCTTGATCCAGTACTTCCGCGGCGGCTACGGCCACGTCGAGCTCGGCCCCATGATGGCCTGCATCATGATGGTCGTTATCCCCATCGTTATCATGTACATCCTCTGTCAGAAGTACATCATCGACGGCGTGGTGGCAGGTGCCGTCAAGGGCTGATGCCGTAACTGTTTTGCAAGTTTCTGCGGCGCCCCTCAGCGCGGCGCCGCATATCGAAAGGTAGAGACATGGCCGAGATCGTTCTCAAACATGTTCAGAAGGTGTATCCCAACAACGAGTCAAAAAAGAAGGGCTTCTTTGGCAAAAAGAAGAAGACCGAGGAGAAGAAGCACAACCTCAAGGTTACCGAGGACGGTGTGCTCGCTGTAGAGGACTTCAACCTCACCGTTCACGACCAGGAGTTCGTCGTCCTCGTTGGCCCCTCTGGCTGCGGTAAGTCCACGACGATGCGCATGGTCGCCGGCCTGGAGGACATTACCTCGGGCGATGTGCTCATCGACGGCAAGCGTGTCAACGACGTGGCGCCCAAGGACCGCGACATCGCCATGGTGTTCCAGAGCTACGCTCTGTACCCCAATATGACGGTGTACGAGAACATGGCATTTACGCTCGAGCTCAAGAAGGTTCCCAAGGACGAGATCGACCGCAAGGTTCGCTCTGCTGCCGAGATTCTGGGCATTACCGAGTACCTCGACCGTAAGCCCAAGGCGCTCTCCGGCGGCCAGCGCCAGCGTGTCGCTATCGGCCGCGCCATCGTGCGTGACCCCAAGGTCTTCCTGATGGACGAGCCGCTGTCCAACCTGGACGCCAAGCTTCGTAACCAGATGCGTGCCGAGCTCATTAAGCTGCGCCACGAGATCAAGGGCACGTTCATTTATGTTACTCACGACCAGACCGAGGCTATGACCCTCGGTGACCGTATCGTGGTCATGAAGGACGGCGTTGTCCAGCAGATCGCCACGCCGCAGGAGGTCTTCAACCATCCCGCGAACATCTTCGTCGCCGGCTTCATCGGCGTGCCGCAGATGAACTTCTTCGATGCCCAGCTGGTGCGCTCGGGCAACGGCTTTACCGTCAAGACCGAGGATATGAAC
>CAVHBE010000073.1:0-4034 GCA_963634045.1 Methanobrevibacter smithii | reverse complement strand
GACAGGTCCAGGACAACGTCGGCGCCACGGGCCTGAGCGTGCTCCATGACCTTAGCCAGGAAGTCGGGCGTAGCTTTGGGAGGCACGGAGCCGGAGACGATCAGGCACTCAAGATCGCCCGCGGTATCCAGGATGTTGTAGAGCTCCTCCTGGTGCTGCGGCGTAATAGGAGCACCGGGGTTGAGGATGCCGTACTCGTGCTGGCCATCGTTGACGTAGGTGTTGATGCGCGTGATACCGTCGGTCCAGACCGGGCGGCACAGGCAGCCCAGGTTCATGACCTCCTCGACGATGAACTTGCCCGTGAAGCCGGCGAAGAAGCCGAGAGCGACGGTGTCGACACCCATCTTCTTAAAGGCGAAGGACACGTCGAGGCCCTTGCCGTTAGCCGTGTAGCTGGCCGAGCCGGTGCGGACGTTCTCGTCGGGCTCGAGCGGAGAGCTCGAAACCGTCATGTCGACAGCCGGGTTAGCGGTTAGCGTGTAGAACATTTACAGTACCCCCTGTATATGTGAGGGCCGCGTGGCCGGCCCATTCCAACCACGCGGTTACCTCTGATACCAAATTAGCGAGCTGCGGACTCGAGCAGTGCCTTGACCTCGGCGGCGGTGTTGCAGGCGAACGCCTTCTCGGCAAGCTCGTCGCACTCGGCCTTGGTCCACTGGCTGATGGTCTTGCGGGCGCGCAGGATAGACGGAGCGCTCATCGAGAACTCCTCCAGGCCCCAGCTGATCAGCAGCGGCTCGAGCAGCGGATCGGCAGCGGCCTCGCCGCACATACCGACCATGATGCCGGCCTTCACGCCGCTCTCGATGATGTTCTTGAGCGAGCGGAGCACGGCGGGATAGTACACCTGGTACAGGTTGGAGATGGTGTCGTTGCCACGGTCGGCGCACATGGTGTAGCCGATCAGGTCGTTGGTGCCGATGGAGAAGAAGTCGGCGACCTCGGCCAGGCGGTCAGCGAGCAGCGAAGCGGCGGGCGTCTCGACCATGATGCCGACCTCGATGTTCTCGTTGAACTTGCGGCCCTCTTCGGTCAGCTCGGCCTTGCACTGCTCGACGAGCTCCTTGACAGCCACGACCTCCTCGACGCAGGTGACGAGCGGGATCATGATCTTCACATCGCCGAAGGCGCTGGCGCGCAGCAGGGCGCGGAGTTGGACCTTGTACTGATCGGGATTGGCCAGGCAGTAACGCACGGCGCGGAAGCCCATGAAGGGGTTATCTTCCTTGACCATGTGCAGGTACGGAATCTCCTTGTCGCCACCCACATCGAGCGTGCGGATGATGACCGGAGCGCCCTTGAGTGCGCTGGCGACCTTGCGGTAGGCGTTGAACTGCTCCTCCTCGGAAGGAAGCTCAGCAGAGTCCATGAACAGGAACTCGGAGCGGAACAGACCGATGGCCTCGGCGTCGTGATCGAGCGCGTTGGGCACGTCATCGGGGTTACCGATGTTGCAGGCGATGATCTTCTTGATGCCATCGGCAGTCACGGACGGCTTGCCACGGAAGGCCTCGAGGGCTGCCTTCTCGGCAGCGAAGGCCTCGGCCTTGGCGGTGTAGGCGGCGAGCGTCTCCTCGTCGGGATCGGCCTCGACGATACCCTTGCCACCGTCGACGACAACGGTCATACCGTTGCGCAGCGCGGTGCAGCTGTTGGAAACCGAAAGGACAGCCGGGATCTCAAGGGCGCGCGCGATGATCGCGGAGTGCGACGTGCGGCCACCGGTCTCGGTGACGATACCGGCAACGTGGGCCTTATCGATCGTGGCGGTCATGGACGGCGTGAGGTCGTGCACGACAACGACGGTGTTCTCGGGCAGGACGGAGAGGTCGACGACCTCCTTGCCCAGCAGCTCGGCCAGAATACCGGTACGGATGTCGGCGATGTCGGCCGCGCGCAGACGGAACATCTCGTCGTCCATGGACAGGAACATGTTCTCGAACATGGTCGAGGTGTCCATGAGCGCCTGCTCGGCACAGGTGCCACCGTCAATGGCGGCGTTGATGGCGTCGGTCATGCCCGGGTCCTGAGCCAGGACAATGTGTCCGCTCATGATCTCGGCCTCGGCCTCGCCCACCGTCTCCTTCATGTGGTCGGCCTGAGCCTGGGTCTTCTCGCAGAAGACCGAAAGAGCGGACTGATAGCGCTCCTTCTCTGCTGCCGAATCAGCAACCTCGTGCGGCTCAAACGTCAAGTCGGGATCGACGGCAACCATGACGGTGCCGATACCGATGCCCTCGGAAGCGTTGACTCCCTGATACATTCCCATTCCTCTCTCCGTGTCATGTGATAAAGCGTTTTGCCATATCCATGACAAAAGAGCGCAGCTACCTTATAACAGGTCACTGCGCCCCCAAATATGAACTTAGTTGTTCAACATGCGACCCGTTTGAGTTCTACTCGCCAAGACCGCTCTTGATGAGCTCGATGGCAGCAGCCAGAGCCTCGGCCTCGTCAGCGCCGTCGCACTTGACCTCGACCTCGGTGCCGCAAGGGATACCAGCAGCCATGAGGGCCATCGGGGACTTGCCGTTGACCTCCTTCTCGGGGGTGACGACCGTCACGTCGCAGGCGTACTTGCCCATGGTGGAGGCGAAGAGACCAGCCGGACGCATGTGAAGACCCTGAGGATTAACGAGGGTAGCCTTCTCAGAAACCATAATTGACTCCTTTTTTGTGTTTAACCCCTGTCGACCATGCGACAGGAGCCATATTCACGACGTTGTTTATATTAACTCACATCAAACTGTTTTTCATTGTGTTTCACACGAATTATTGGACGGATGTCGTTGCTGGCCGCTTGCTCGCCCACAGAGGGCCGGACGCGGCCTGTGAGATTTCCTGCTCTACAGTCCTGCTCGCACGAAGAGCACATTAAGTGCTCTTCGGCTCGTGCGGAACTCGCGATAAATCTCACAGGCCGCGTCCGGCCCTCTGTGGGCGAGCAAGCTGCGGAAACTTGGTGGGTCCAGAGTAATATCGTGCGAAAGGAATTCTGGCTGATGACCTGTTCGCGACAAGCACTCGATAGGCAGTCTCCTCTATACCCTTCTGTAAGTTGCGGTGAAATAGGGACTGAATTTGGGGTTGAATCATTTAAGCAGTCCCTATTTCACCGCAACTTATGAGAGGGATAGAAAAAGGCGGGGACTCCTGGTGGAGTCTCCGCCTTATATACAAGGGGCGATGTTATTCGCGAACTGCGGGATTAGACCAGGCGGGCGTTGATCGTCTTGGCGATCTCGGCGGCGTCGGTGGAACCCTTGACGGTGGCACGGAAGCCCTCGTCCATAAGCGCCTCGGCGACCTTGGACAAGATCTTGAGGTGCGTGGTGCCGGCCTGTGCACCGGGGATGAGCAGGGCGATAGCCACGTTGACGGGAGCGCCGTCCATGGTGTCCCAACCGGTCACGCCAGAGTCGTCCTTGACGACAATGACGGCGGCCTCGGTAATGGCATCGGACTTGGCATGCGGAATGGCGAAGCCCTCCATCATGCCCGTGGTGCCCTCGGCCTCGCGGGCCAGGAAGGCGTTCATCACGGCGTCGGCGTCGTCAGCGAGACCGGCCTTGACGGCCTGGTTGGAGACAAAGCTCAGGGCCTCGTCACGAGAAGCGAAGTTCTCGGCGACAAAAACGTTCTCGACCTTCACGAAGTCGGCAGCCTCGGCCTTGGGGGCCTCGACGGCAGCGGCCTTGGGAGCCTCGACAGGCTTAGCGGGAGCGGCCTTCTGGTTCTTCTCGAAGTCATACTTTTTGAAAGCGACGAACAGGATGCCACCGACCACGGCGCCGATGAGGATCGCGAGGACCCACTGCGGGCCGTTCTTGACAACGGGCAGGACCAGGAAGCCGCCGTGAGGCGCCGGATCGTGAACGTTGAAGAAAATGGTCAAGATGGAAGCGATGGAAGAGCCGAGCATCATGATGGGCATGACGGGCCAGATGTTCTTGGTCATGAACGGAATGGCGCCCTCGGTGATGTGGGTGCAACCAAGGATGAGGTTGACGATACCGGCGTCATGATCC
>CAVHBE010000072.1:0-3504 GCA_963634045.1 Methanobrevibacter smithii | reverse complement strand
GCTCGCGTACGGGCTCGGCACCGCCAAAGCAATCGCTCACGACCACGTCGTAGCGACGATGGCCCACGCTCGTCACGCCCAGGTACGAACGCGCCTCGGCGGTAATCACCCGCAGGCGATCGCCCGCCGTGCGCTCCAGCTCGTCTAGGTAAAACCAGCGGCGGGCCAAACGCGTAATCTCTCCGTCATACTCGATGACGTCCATGCGCAAGCCCTCGTGCGACATCAGGGCGAACTTAGGATAGGCAAACCCGCCGCCGCCCAGCATAAGCATGCGGTCGATACCGTGACCATAAGCGTCACGCATTGCGTCCTCGGCCTCAAACACGTCGTCAAACGCACGATAGTACGCAAAGACGGGCTCCGCCCAACGCTCGCCAACGTAGCTTGCGCTTTGGTAGACGCCGCCTTGCACCAACACGCGAATCTCATCGCCGCCCTCATCGTGCACGCGTTTCACACGCGCCAACCCATTGCGGGTTCGCGCAACCTGCAGACAGGCGGCACGAACAGCGACGGCGGCCGCACCAAGCGCCGCGGCCCCCAGAGCAACGCCGGCAACGACACCGGCAGAAACACTCGGCTTGTTCATCTAGAGCTCCTTTTGCAGATAGAGTCCGCGGTCGTAAAAACCCAAATGGCGATAGTACTCGCGCGTACCGATCGCGCTGATCACGTTGATGCGCGCATAGCCCGCGTCCCGAGCAATATGGCACGCACGCTCCACCAGCGACCGTCCCAATCCATGGTGCTGGGCTGCCTGGCCTTGATCCCCCACGCGCGCCGCCATGCCATACACATGCACCTCGCGAATCATCGCCTCATCCGGCGTCGTCAGCAACTCGTCCGCATGTGCGGTGACAAAGGCGCGATCGGGCAGGGACAGGCGCAAAAAACCCGCGATCTTGCCCTGCGGCGTCACCCACTGCAAAAAGCGCTCGTGCGTCACCGGCGTCTCGTACGCCACTTCCTCGTCAAGGGTCAGCTCATCCAAGTCGGCACCCGCCGTGCTGATCTCGCGATAACGGATCTCGCGCACCGTCGCACCGTCACCCCGAGCAGCTAGGCGGTTCTCAACGAGTTGACGCAGGTTAGGCTTCTTGTTGCCCACCATGATGTCGTCGGAGCTAAAGTCACGAATCATACGGCTGATGCGGCAGAACGCCGGCGTCACCACGATGTCGTCGGCCAGCACATCGAGCAGCTCTTCCTCGGTATAGGGGCGCCACTCGCCGCGCTCATAGCAGCCCACCAGACGCGAACCCTCAATGAGCGCACACGGGTAGACCTTGACCTCGTCGGGCATAAAGGCCCCTTCGGTCATAAAGCGCTCGTAGTCGCGCTTGTCCCCCTCGGGCGTGGCGCCCAGCAAGTTGAGCATAAAATGCGCATGGATCTTAAAGCCAAACAAGCGCGCAAGCGAAAACGCCCGCTCAATCTGCGCCACCGAAATGCGACGCTCGTTGATATCGAGCAGGTGCTGGTCGAGGCTCTGAATGCCCATCTGAATCTTGGTACAGCCCAGGCGACGAATGAGCGTGAGGGCCTGCGGCGTTACAGCATCGGGGCGCGTCTCGATAACGAGTCCCACCACGCGATGCTTCGCCGTCTCGTTGATGCGCTGCTGGCGCTCGAGCTCCTCCATCGTTGCTGTCTGCCACTCGGCGACCTCGCCCCACGGCGTGCCGGGGCCGTATAGACGACGCACCGCGCGGTTATAGCCGCCCACGGCAGCATCCACACGCCCCTGCTCGTCGGCAACGCCGGCAGCGAGCTCGGCCTCGTCTGTAGCAATGCCGGCGGCCCGATAGCGCTCGCGACGCTCCGCTACCACCGGCGGCAGGGCATCGGCGGGGGCGTCATCGAGTAGGCGCCCCGCCTCGGCACGGCTGATGCCCGGACGCGCCAGCATGGGGTTGGCTGCCACGCCGGCGACGGCATCGTCATTGAGCGCACGGAAAAGTTCCGACATAAACCATGCCTGATACCCTTGTGGATAGTCGCTCCAGGTACCGCCAAGCACGATGAGCTCGATCTTATCGGTCGCATGACCCATCTGCGAAAGTGCCGTCAAACGGGCACTCACCTGCAGATATGGATCGAAGCAGTTTTGCTCCGCACGGGCACACGCCGGCTCAGCGTGCAGATAGCTCTTGGGCATGCGCAGGTCGTTGGGACAGAACAGGCAATCGCCCGAGCACGACCAGGGCTTGGTGATGACGGTGATGGTCGCCACACCCGAAGCCGTGCGGCGCGGCTTCATACGCAGCACTTGCAGCAGTTGACGCTCCAGCTCGGCGTCGACATTCCACCCAGCCCAACGAGCCGGCTCCTCGCGCTTCACCCGCTGGTAAAACGGCAGCAGGCGGCGCTTTGCCAAGTCGCGCTTATCGGCACCCTCGCGGCGCGCCTCGGCATGTATCAATTTAACGAGCACCTTGTCGTCCACGGTCTCACCGCGACGCAGGGCATCGAGTATGTTCAAAATAATCTGTTCCATGACCCCATTGTAAAGGCAAAGGCGCCGGAGCCGATCTCGGCTTCGGCGCCTTCATCAAACAGCGTGTCTACGTTTACGGGTCTCCTAAAACCACCCGTCACTCTGAATCAAACGACATGTCACCCGAACCGACCTCAAAACGATACGTGGCAGACTTATCGCCGTTATCGAATTCAAGATCCAAAATGGTCTCGCCGTCGTAGCCAAGCGGAAGGAAATCGCTCTCGAATTCGCCGCTGCCCAAGGTGAGGCTCGCCTTAAAGCCCGTCGAGTTCGGAACCGTCATCTCCACATCACCCGAGCCCACACTCACGTCCATCGACTTCGCGGGCGCCTGGTAGAGCTCGAACGTTGCATCGCCCGAACCGACCTCGGCATTCAGGGTATCGGTCACGGTGCCCGTAAACTCGACGTCTCCCGAGTCCAAAGTCAGGTCGAGGTCATGGCACGCAATACCCGTGACCGTCAGATCGCCCGATCCTACATTCGCTGTAATGCCCACCATGTTATCGGCAACTTCGCGCGGCAGTTCGACAGTAACCGTGCGGTCAATGGCGCGCTCGTCATCGCAATCGAACTGGCGAATCTTGAGCGTAGAGCCCTTGATTTCGGCCAGGTTCCGGGTTGCCGCATCGAAGGCAACGGTCCCCGTTGCCACGCGACCGCTTTCAATTACGCGCACTGGCCCGCCGGAGACGTGTTTGACCTCGACCGTGCCCGACGTCACGTCCAAGTCAAGCGATGTGAACGCGTCGGCATCAAACGTTTCGCTCGAAAGCTGTTGAGGCCGAGCGGAATAGTTACCGCTACCTAAAAGATCGTCCTCGTCAACCGCATCGTCCATACCAGACAAGCCGGATACAACATCGTCGAGATCCCACGGACCATCAAAATGAATCAATATCCGCGAAATGCCAAAGACGAGTCCGATGATGAGCACGAACGCTCCGATGCCAACGCCCAAGCGTACCTTGGATTCATGCGAAAGCTTCATCATTCGTCAC
>CAVHBE010000071.1:2003-3731 GCA_963634045.1 Methanobrevibacter smithii | reverse complement strand
GCATTACCCAGGCCATCGGCGCTTCGCAGGTCATGATCAACGACCGCAAGATCACCTTCATCGATACCCCTGGTCACGCCACCTTTACGGCCATGCGTGCCCGCGGCGCCAAGGTGACCGACATCGTCATTCTGATCGTGGCTGCCGACGACGGCGTCATGCCCCAGACCATCGAGTCGATCAACCACGCCAAGGCCGCAGGCGTTCCCATCGTCGTCGCCGTCAACAAGATCGATAAGCCGGGTGCCAACCCCGATCGCGTGCGCCAGGAGCTCACCGAGTACGGCATCATCCCCGAGGAGTGGGGCGGACAGAACATGTTCGTCAACATCTCGGCCAAGCAGAAGATCGGTATCGACGACCTGCTCGAGACCGTGCTGCTCCAGGCCGACGTGCTCGAGCTCAAGGCCAACCCCGATACGTTTGCATCGGGCAACGTCCTCGAGGCTAAGCTCGACAAGGGCCGCGGCTCGGTTGCCACCGTGCTCGTGACCCGCGGCACCCTGCGCGTGGGCGACACGCTGGTCGCCGGCCTCACCTATGGCCGCGTCCGTGCCATGCTCGACCCCAAGGGCAACGCCGTCACCGAGGCCGGTCCCTCCGATGCCGTCGAGATCCTGGGCCTGCAGTCCGTCCCCAACGCCGGCGATGAGTTCCGCGTGTTCGAGGACGAGCGTGAGGCGCGTGCGCTGGCCGACGAGCGTTCGCTCAAGGCCCGTATCGAGGAGCAGAGCCGCGTGAAGCACGTGACGCTCGAGAACCTCTTCGAGACCATCGCCGACGCCGAGGTCAAGGAGCTCAACCTGATCATCAAGGCCGACGTCCAGGGTTCCATCGAGGCTCTTCAGGACTCCCTCGACAAGATGGATCAGTCCGAGGTGCGCATCAACACGATCCACTCCGCGGTCGGCGCCATCAACGAGACCGACGTCGTCCTGGCCGACGCCTCCAACGCTATCATCATCGGTTTTGGCGTCCGTCCCGACGGCAAGGCCCGCTCCGCCGCCGAGCGCGAGGGCGTCGAGATCCGTTGCTACGACGTCATCTACAAGTGCCTTGAGGACCTTGACGCTGCCCGCATCGGTATGCTCAAGCCCACCGAGGTCGAGGTCTCCACGGGTTCCGCGACCGTTCTGGACACCTTCAAGGTGCCCAAGGTCGGTATCGCCGCCGGTGTCCGCGTCGAAGAGGGCGAGATCGCCGCGACCGATTCCGTGCGCCTGGTGCGCGACGGCATCGTGGTCTTCAACGGTAAAATCGCCTCGATGCGCCACTACAAGGACGAGGCCAAGAGCCTCAAGAGCGGCTCCGAGGGCGGTATTGGCCTGGAGAACTTCCAGGACATCAAGCCCGGCGATCAGATCGAGGGTTACCGCATCGACCAGGTTGCCCGTACCGAGTAGGGGGTAGCGCTATGAAGCAAACGCAGGCAACCCGCCGTTTGGGCGAGCAGCTTCGCGAGAAGCTTGGTTATATCCTGCTCTTTGAGGTTTCCGATCCGCGTCTCGACCTGGTCACCCTGACTGCGGTCGAGGTCGCGGTGGACCGTTCGTTCGCACGCGTGTACGTGTCGTGCGATGCGAGCCACTACGATGAGGTCATGGAGGCGCTTGCCAGCGCCAAGGGCCGTATTCGCAGCCTGTTGGCTCGCTCGCTCGATTGGCGCGTCACGCCCGAGCTCGATTTTCGCATCGATCGCTCGACCGATGAGGCCGAGCGTATCACGCG
>CAVHBE010000071.1:0-1993 GCA_963634045.1 Methanobrevibacter smithii | reverse complement strand
ACGCTTGCGATCGAAAAGGACGAGGACGGCTACCCCATAGCGGATGTCGCCCAGGAGGCAGCTTTAGATGACTAATTCCGCCGACCTCGCCTCGTGCGAGTCTGCAGATATTAAACGACGCATCCTCGAGCTCATCGAGGGTGCGTCCTCCATTGCGATCTCGGGTCACACCTCTCCCGACGGCGATGCCCTGGGCTCCGTGTTGGGCCTGGGCCTCTCGCTTATGAAGGTGTTCCCCGACAAGGACATCGCCCTGCTACTGGCAGACGACGATCCCGTTCCGCGCATCTACCGTTTTATGGAGGGCGCCGATCTGCTGGTGCCGGCATCTGCCTACACCGGCAACCCGGACCTGTTCATTTCGGTAGACGTGCCGGTCGTCGAGCGCCTCAATAATTCCTCCGAGGTGTTGCGTCGTTCGGCTCACGTGGCGTGCTTTGACCATCACCCGGCGCGCGAGGAGTTTGCCGAGGTCAGCCTTAGGTGTGTCAATGCCGCTGCTTGCGCCATGATTATCGACCGCTTTTTGGCCGATTGCGGCATTACTGCAAGCGATAGCATCGCGACCTGCCTGCTGTGCGGCCTAGTCACCGACACCGGTCGTTTTCAGTATCAGAACGCCGATGCTGCCGCGTTTCATGCCGCCTCGCGTCTGGTGGCGCACGGTGCCGATCCGGCGCGCGTCGCGCTCGAGGTCTACCAGAGCATGCGTGTCGAGTTCTTGCACCTCAAGTCCATCGTCATGGGTCGCATCAAGACGGTCGCGCACGGGCGCGTGGCATATAGCTACGCGTACGAGAGTGACCTCAAGGAATGCGGCGTCACCTCGGATGAGTGCGACGGCTTGGTCGATGTGGTGCGCTCGGTGATGGGCGTCGAGGTCTGCCTGTTCCTTAAGGGCATCGAGGGCGATACCAAGGTACGTGGCAACCTGCGCTCCAAGGGCGATCTTGATGTTTCCGAGATTGCGGCCAACTTTGGCGGAGGTGGGCACCACGCTGCCGCCGGCTTTACCAACGCCGGAACGATTTCCGAGACGCTCACCGCGGCACTTCCCATGCTGGCCGAGCTGGTAGGGGAGGATCCCGCTTCGGTGACCGTCGAGCTCTAACTTTTTGGATGGTACATGGCTCGTCGTACACCTTCTCAACTTAATATGCTGCTCGCTGTCGATAAGCCGGTGGGCTGTACGTCCCACGACATGGTTTCGCAATGCCGACGCGCCCTCCATGAGCGGCGCGTCGGCCATGCCGGAACGCTCGACCCCATGGCATCGGGTGTCATGGTGGTGGGCGTGGGCCAGGCCACGCGTCTGCTGGGCATGCTCACGCTCGATACCAAAAGCTACGTCGCCGACATCTCGTTTGGCGTCGAGACCAATACCGATGATGCGGAGGGCGAGGCCGTCCGCATAGTGCCCATTGCCGCCGACTTGCGCGATCCGGCCTATGCCCGCGAGCGCCTGTGCGCCATGCTGGGCCCTCAGATGCAGGTGCCGCCGGCGTTTTCGGCCATTTCGGTCAACGGCGTGCGCGCCTATAAGGCTGCGCGCGAAGGCAACGCCGTTGAGTTGCCCCCGCGTCCGGTCGAGGTGTACTCCGCTAACCTGATTGCCGTGAGCGGCGAGGGCGAAGCGTGCGTTTGGACCGTGGCGTTTTCGGTGAGCAAGGGCACCTATATCCGTGCGCTCGCTCGCGACCTGGGTCGTGCCTGCGACAACGCGGCACATATTTCCGCACTACGCCGTACGGCCTCCGGTGTTGTTTCCATCGGTGCCTGCCATGCGGTCGAGGAGCTTTCTGCCGAGTCCGCCGCGGGCTTTGCCTTAGATCCCATTGCGGCACTGGGCGCCACGCGCGTCGACTTGCCGGGCGATCTTGCCGACGATCTGCTGTGCGGACGTCGTATTCCTATTGAGCGCGCGCTTGCGAGCTTCGATGCCTCGAAGGCGCCGTTTGCGCTGGTGCTCGATGGCGGGCTCAAGGCGCTTGCC
>CAVHBE010000070.1:2214-4133 GCA_963634045.1 Methanobrevibacter smithii | reverse complement strand
CCGCACATGTACGGATGAATGTGGGAGGTGTTCGGATAAAGTTGATAATCAAGGCGTACCACTAAATAGCTAAATGCCGAGCCACTACTCGAGGCGGCGCACATGGCGGCAGGGTATAATTTGATTGCCATAGATAGCAATTTGGAGGTGCCCCATGAATGCCCCCGACGTGCTCCAAAACATCCGCTCAAAACACCCCGTTGCATATGTGGTTCTCTATCTCTTTGTCGGCTGGGCATTGCTGGTTATCATCACCCATGCTATAGCCTTTGGAGCAGAGCTGCTAATAGCCAGCTCGGACCAGCCCGTCGTCAAATGGGAAGCGACCGATGAGTGCACCGACGGAACTCGAACCATTTACTACAACAGCCCGTCCCTCTACCAAGAGTTCAAGGTCAAGATAAAGGACTCCAAGATTGTCGATGCCGAACCAGGCGCTTTCTTGACAATCGGAGCAACCCTCAACGCCGAGCAAGTCGAGCACACGGACAGCCATGCGACGTATCGTATCGACCTCAGCATCCTAGGCCGACCGTCACGTACCTGTCTGCTCGAATGCGATATACACGGCACCACACTACACATGTCCGAAATACAGATGCGCCCGGACAAAAGAAAGTGATATATGGCCAAGTCGAAACAGACTAGGCATTAGGCATAGACTCGTCCG
Organism: Methanobrevibacter smithii; assembly: GCA_963634045.1. Classification (GTDB taxonomy): domain Bacteria; phylum Actinomycetota; class Coriobacteriia; order Coriobacteriales; family Coriobacteriaceae; genus Collinsella. Next base: position 3,463 of record CAVHBE010000070.1, on the reverse strand, counting down.
CCTTCGTAGGCAAAACGCAGGATGAGCGGGGCATTGTTACGCACGAAATCATCGAGTTCTTTGAGGTCCGCTTCGCTAAAGCCCTCGTGTGACACCCAATTGAATGCCGGCAAGATACACTCCGCCGTGTCAAAACCCCAATCGCGCGGGCGCTCCACAACAACCTTCACCGTGTTGTCCTCCCGGACTTCGGAATACGAAACCTGCGTATCGTCCTCAAGGCGGACATATTCCCACATCATAAGCTCGCTCCGTTCAAAGGGTTCTCTTCTTGAGCAGTATACCCGCCTGCGCAGCTACTCCACCGGTTTGAAGATGGTGGCCTGACCGAAGACGCTGCGGATGAGGTCTTTGGCCTCGTCCTCGGTCTGCGGGATGCTCGGGGCTGCACCCTGATGGCCGAAGGGGCTGCCCGCACCGGGGTTGGACTCCCAGGGAGCCGCAGGAGCGTCCTCCTCTTTGGGGGCAGCTACAGCGGACTTGGGCGCGGACGCCGCACCCGGCACGTCGAACGGAGGCAGATCGTCCCCGCCAGCATCGGCAGCAAAGCCGCCGACCATGGCGTCGTCGTAGGGTACCTGCTCGGATTCCCACGGCGCGGCAGGCTGAGTCTTGGGAGCGGACGCGCGCTCGGGCGCACGGGGTGCGGGCTCGGTCGGGAGCTTACCCGTGGCAGGAGCACCGGCGGGGTTGTCGGAGCGTAGCCAGGGGGCTTTGCCCAGGTCAGACGACTTGGGCGCAGGCGAGACGGGCTTGGGCGCGGGTGTCGGAGCAGCCGGTTTGGGCGCCGCGGGCTTAGGCGCCGACGGGGTCGATGCCGCTACCGGTGCCGTTTGCTGCTGCGACGCGCTGGCGCTCGAGGATACAGGGGCCGCCGAGGACACGGGTTGCGGGTCCGCAGATGCCGCAGCCCGTGCAGATGGAGAATGCTCCTCATGTTGAGGAGCCGGCGTGCCACCCCCATCCAGGACATAGTCGACGGTACGACGACCGAAGACCGCGCAGACCGTCGGTAGGACCACCGACTGCGTATCAGCGCGACCGAGCATCTTAATGGCAAAAGTCGAACCCGCGGGGAACGAGACCGTGAGCTTGGAGCCGTCGTCGGCCGTGGCGCGGGCGTTGAGCAAAAGCCCTGCGTAGGAAGCCTGACGCGCCTTGACACGCTCGACAACCTCGGCCCATTTGCGCTGCAGCTCTCCGGCATCCTCGACCGCGGGCGTCTCGGCGGCACCGGCGGCGGCAACCT
>CAVHBE010000070.1:0-2204 GCA_963634045.1 Methanobrevibacter smithii | reverse complement strand
GGCGGCGTTGTTGGACTGGGGCTTAGGTGCCGGAGCGGTGGCAGGCGCGGGGGCCGCAACGGGCTGAGGCGTCGGAGCCGGCGCAGGCTGAGGTGCAGGCGCTGCAGGCTTGGAAGCTGACATGGCCGCAGAACGGGGCGCAGGCTGAGCCGTCGGAGCGGCAGCACCACGGTCCCAAGGCATACCGCCCTGGCGCGCGGACGTAACAGCGGGGGCAGCGGATGCCGCCGGGGCGGCAGCGCGGGCGCCCGAAATGAGCGTCGGCTGTTGGGCAGCAGCGGGTACGGATGCTGCAGGCGCGGCGGCCTGAGCAGCAGCCACGCTCGCCGGCACGGCGGCGTTGGCAACCATGGCCTCCAGGCGTGCCACGCGCTCGGCCAATGCCTCAATCGTTAAATCAGCCTCGGGACGAGCCAGACGCGTGCAGGCAATCTCGAGCACCAGGCGCACGTCGCTCGCGCCCCTCATCTCCAGTGCGGCATCGTCGAGCACTGTCAGCACACGAGCCAGGCGGTCGGCAGGATGCTCGCCAAAGGCAGCGGCCTCGGCAGCAAGCGCCTCGGCCTGCTCGGAGCCGCCCTCAAACAACTCGGCACGGGCACCGGCAACGCAGGCAACATACACGTCGCGCACGTGCGCCACCAGGTCGCGCGTCAGTTCCAGCAGATCGTTACCTTCCTCGACCTGCGCGCGAATAAGCCCATACAGCTCGGCAACATCGCGATCGGCAATGGCGCGGGAAAACTCGCCCAGAATCTGGTCCGAAACCTCGCCTAAAAGCGAGCGGGCGTCGTCCGCATGCACAGAACCGTTGCCAAAGACGCTCAGCTGCTCCAGCGTGGACAACGCGTCGCGCATGCCGCCCTTGGCATGGCGCGCCACGATGGCAAGCGCCTCGTCGTCGTAATCGAAGCCCTCCTGCTCGCACACGTATGCCAGGCGATGCTCGATATCCTCGTTGCCGATACGGTGGAAATCGAAGCGCTGGCAGCGCGAGAGGATGGTCTCCAGAATCTTTTGCGGGTCGGTGGTGCACAGCACAAAGATCACGTGCGCCGGCGGCTCCTCAAGCGTCTTGAGCAGCGCGTTGAACGCCGCCGTCGTGAGCATGTGGACCTCGTCGATGATATAGATCTTGTACTTGCCGCGCACCGGGGCAAAGTTGACGGAGTTGATGATCTCCTCGCGCACATTGTCCACGCCCGTGCGGGAGGCGGCATCGAGCTCGTAGACATCGGGGTGGTTACCCTCGGCAATGAGCTCGCACTCCTCGCAAGTACCGTCGGGCATGCAGCCGCTTGCACCCTCGGCGCGCGCCGCCTCGGCATTGCGGCACAGCAGCGCCTTGGCCAGAATGCGCGCCATGGTGGTCTTGCCCGTGCCGCGCGGTCCGCAGAACAGGTACGCGTGGGACAGGCGCCCCTCGGTGATGGCGTGCTCGAGCGTCGAGACGATATGCTGCTGGCCCACCACGGAGTCAAAGGTGAGCGGGCGATACTTTCGGTACAACGATTCCATGGGTGCTCCCCCGGGTATACTGAGATTTGTTGCCGCGACGGCCATGCGGTCGCACGGCATACTGCATTCATAATAACCCGTACGGCGAGCCCGCCGCGATAGGAGTCTAAAGAGCATGGCAGACGCAGAGAGCAACCTCGTTCCCTCCGAAGCAGCCGACCAGGTCGAGGTCGCGCTCGAGGAGCAGGCCGCGGCCGACGACGGCATCCTGTACCTCAACGAGTACCAGTACGAAAACGACCTGGTCACCGACTTTGCGCGCCTGGTCGCCTCGCCCAGGCGCCGTGGCTCCCTGTACGTCGCCGCCGCGATTGCCGCGCTCATCGGCGTCGGCATGTTGGTGGCCGGCGGCAGCTGGATCAAGTTCGGCGTCGTGCTGATCGTGTTCGGCGCCTTTTTGGCCTGGTGGAGCAAGAACCTGCACCACACGCTAGCCCGCGACTTTATCGACGCCGTCGAGGCCGACGAGTCCATGGGTGGCCGCTATCGCCGCGTCGCCGCCAACGAGGACGGCCTGATGGTTTGGGGCAAGAGCGGCAAGTCGCAGTTCTTCCCGTTTGACAAGCTCGACCACGTACTCGACGGCGAGCGCATCTTTGTGGCCATGTTCGCCGACCAGGGCGTGACGATCCCCAAGGACACCTTCGTCCGTGGCGATGCCGAGCAGTTTGGCTCCTTCCTCAAGG
>CAVHBE010000069.1:7137-10055 GCA_963634045.1 Methanobrevibacter smithii | reverse complement strand
GAAAACGCAATTGAGAAGGAGCAGTAAACAATGATCATTACTCTGTGTGGTGGCGGATCCACCTTTACCCCCGGCATCGTCAAGTCCATCGCTCTGCGCAAGGACGAGCTCGATGTTGACGAGATTCGTCTGTACGATATCAACGAGGAGCGCCAACGCAAGATCGGCGTGCTCGTGGACTGGATTTTGCACGAGGACCTCGGCCTGGACATCAAGCTCACGGTGACCACCGACAAAAAGACGGCTTTTACCGACGCCAGCTTCGTGTTTGCCCAGATGCGCGTGGGCGGCTACGCCATGCGCGAGCAGGACGAGAAGATTCCGCTGCGTCACGGCTGCGTGGGTCAGGAGACCTGCGGTTGCGGCGGCCTTGCCTATGGCATGCGCACCATCTTCCCCATGGTCGAGCTGATCGATGACGTTGAGAAGTACGCCAAGAAGGACTACTGGATTCTCAACTACTCCAACCCTGCCGCCATCGTCTCCGAGGGCTGCCGTGTGCTGCGTCCCAACGCTCGCATCATCAACATCTGCGACATGCCGATCGCGATCATCGACGTGGTTTGCGCCGCGCTCGATATCGACAAGAAGGATGTCGAGTACGATTACTTTGGCCTCAACCACTTTGGTTGGTTCACCTCGATTCGCCACAAGGGCGAGGAGGTGCTCCCGCAGCTGCGCGAGTACATCAAGGAGCATGAGATCCTGCTGCCCGATTCCTACCTCAAGGGCATGGGCTCGCTCATGGCAAAGAAGCCCGAGGAGGCCACCGACGAGCATCCCGAGCAGAACCGCCACACCAAGGGCAGCTGGTACTACGTCTGGAAGGGCGAGTACGAGATCATGGAGTGCTTCCCGGAGTACCTGCCCAACACGTATCTGAATTACTACCTGCAGCAGAAGGAGTTCGTCGAGCATTCCAACCCCGAGCGCACCCGTGCTAACGAGGTTGAGGAGACGCGCGAGAAGAATCTCTTCGACGGCATCGACCACTACGAGAAGACCGGCGAGATTGACGAGAGCACGTTCTATGCGGGCAGCCACGGCGACTGGATTGCCGACCTGGCTATCGCTCTGAAGAACGACACCAAGCAGCGCTTCCTGGTCATTTGCGAGAACAAGGGCGCTATCCCCAACATGCCCTACGACGCTATGGTCGAGCTGCCTGCCTACATTGGCAAGAACGGCCCCGAGGTCATCAGCCGCGACAACATTCCTCTGTTCCAGCAGGGTCTCATGATGCAGCAGCTGAACTCCGAGAAGCTCGTGGTCGAGGCTACGATCGAGGGTTCGTACGAGAAGGCGCTCAAGGCCTTTACGCTCAACAAGACCGTGCCGTCGATGAAGGTCGCCAAGGAGGTTCTCGACGACATGATCGAGGCCAACAAGGGTTACTGGCCCGAGCTTAAGTAAAAGCAACAGGGTCGCTGGCCGCATACCATGAGCAATGCCCCGTCCACGTGATTACGTGGGCGGGGCATTGTCGTTTGGTAACGCGTTTTATCAAATATGGCATTTATCTGCGGTAATGTTCTATTTCACCGCTGAGGGTGACATTTCATGCCGCCTGCCGAACTGCGTGAAGACCTAACAACTTTTTAGGTCAGTGTTGTGCGTGTAGCAACTTCGCCCGGCCTCGCCTCCGGGCTGCCATGTGAGAGGGGATCTTATGGCTCGACTGCATGTAATGGAACGCAGCCACGCTCAGGCCGTCATGGACGACCTGCACGATGCGCTCGGACGTCGTCTGGCGGTGAGCTCGCTCGCCCCGTGTCCCGTGGAGTTTACGGCAGCGCTCGTCAACCTGTGCTCCACCCAGAGCTGCGGCAAGTGCACGCCCTGCCGCGTGGGCCTAAGCGCGCTGAGCGACCTGCTCGCCGATGTGCTCGAAGGGCGCGCCGATGAGTCCACACTCAACCTGATTGAGCGCACGGCCCGCACCATCTACCTTTCGAGCGATTGCGCCATCGGCTACGAGGCCGGCGCCATGGCGCTCACGGCCATTCGCGGCTTCCGCGACGATTTTGAGCATCACATTCGCGAGCACTCCTGCGGCTTTGATCGTGAGGCCCGTGTCCCGTGCGTCTCGGGCTGCCCGGCGCACGTCGACATTCCCGGTTACATTTCGCTGGTCGAGGCCGGCCGCTATGCCGATGCCGTCAAGGTCATCCGCAAGAACAACCCGCTGCCGCTCGTTTGCGGCCTGGTGTGCGAACATCCCTGCGAGATGCACTGTCGCCGCGGCATGGTCGATGATCCCATGAACATCCTTGCCCTTAAGCGTTTTGCCGTTGAGCACAGTGACCTCAACGACCACAAGCCGCATGTAGTGGACAACACCGGTAAGCGCGTCGCCGTGATCGGCGGCGGCCCGGCCGGCCTTTCCTGTGCCTACTACCTGGCCGTGATGGGTCATAAGGTGACCATCTTTGAGCAGCGCCACCACCTGGGCGGCATGCTGCGCTATGGCATTCCCAGCTACCGTCTGCCGCGCGAGCGCCTGCAGGCCGAGATCGACTGGATCTTGAGCGCCGGCATCGACGTTGAGCTCGATCACTCCGTCAACGGCGAGGAGCTTACCCGCCTGCGCGACGAGTTCGATGCCGTCTACCTGGCCATTGGCGCTCACAGCGATAAGAAGCTCGGCCTTCCGGGCGAAGATGCGCCCGGCGTGGAGTCGGCCGTCAAGATGCTGCGTGCCATCGGCGACGACGAGCTGCCCGATCTGAGCGGCCAGCGCGTGTGCGTCATCGGCGGCGGCAATGTGGCCATGGACGTGGCACGCTCTGCCGTGCGCTGCGGTGCCGAAAAGGTGAGCATCGTCTACCGCCGCCGCATCTGCGACATGACGGCCCAGGACGCCGAGATTGCCGGCGCCCAGGCTGAGGGTTGCGAGGTTCTGGAGCTCACGGCGCCGC
>CAVHBE010000069.1:1032-7127 GCA_963634045.1 Methanobrevibacter smithii | reverse complement strand
CCGCAGATTATCGGCGAGCCCCGCCGCGGTCGTCCGGCTCCGCGTGCCGCCGCTACGCCCGAGCGCGTCATCCCCTGCGAGCGCGTGTTTGTCGCCATTGGTCAGGACATCGATTCCAAGCCGTTTGAGGAGATGGGCATTGCCTGCAAGTGGGGCTGCGTGGTCACCGATTCGGATGGCGCCGTGCCTAACTTCGATGGCCTCTTTAGCGGCGGCGACTGCCAGACCGGCCCCGCCACCGTCATTCGCGCTATCAATGCCGGTCGCGTGGCTTCGGCAAACATCGACCACTACCTGGGCTTCGATCACAAGATTAAGCTCGACGTCGAGCTGCCGACCGTTCAGTTTAAGGGCAAGCATGAGTGTGGCCGCTGCGAACTGGGCGAGCGCGAGGCCGGCGAGCGTATCCACGATTGGAATCTGGTCGAGCAGGGCCTTACCGAGGAGGAGGCGCGCCAGGAGGCGAGCCGCTGCCTGCGTTGCGATCACTTTGGCTTTGGCGCGTTCCGCGGAGGGAGGAACCTGGAATGGTAGAGCCCAACAAAATCACCGTCAGCGACAACACCGAAAACGGAGCGCACAATATGGTCAAGCTCACTATCGATAACTGCGAAGTCGTGGTGCCCGAGCATACCACGATCCTGGATGCGGCCAAGTCCGTCGGCATCCAGATTCCCACCCTGTGCTACCTGCGCGATCTAAACGAGATCGGCGGCTGCCGCGTGTGCGTGGTCGAGGTTGAGGGCTGCGACCAGCTGGTTGCCGCCTGCAACAACTACGTGCTCGACGGCATGGTGGTCCGCACCAACAGCCCCAAAGCCCGCGAGGCGCGACGCACCAACGTGCAGCTGCTGCTGTCCCAGCACGACTCGCGCTGTACGAGCTGCGTGCGCAGTGGTAACTGCAACCTGCAGACCATCGCCAACGACCTGGGCATCTTCTATCTGCCGTACGAGCAGCACCTAGCGCGCGAAGGCTGGGACTTCGATTTTCCCATCATCCGCGATAACGACAAGTGCATTAAATGCATGCGCTGCATCAAGGTGTGCGAGAGCGTGCAGGGCCTAGGGATTTGGGACCTGACCAACCGCGCCACGCATACCGCCGTGGGTACCCGCGGGCGCGCGCCGATCGGCAAGACCGATTGCGTCGCGTGCGGCCAGTGCATCACGCATTGCCCGACGGGCGCACTGCGCGAGCGCGACGATACCGAGACCGTGTTCGACGCCATCGCCGATCCCGACAAGATCGTGCTGGTGCAGATCGCGCCGGCCGTGCGCAGCGCCTGGGGCGAGGAGCTCGGCATTCCGCGCGAGGAGGCCACCGTTGAGCGCTTGGCTTGCGCACTGCGCCGCGTTGGCTTTGAGTACGTGTTCGACACCGATTTCTCGGCTGATCTCACCATTATGGAGGAGGGCTCAGAGCTGCTCGAGCGCCTGGGTAAGGCCGCCAAGGGCGAGGGCAACGGCCGCGGCTGGCCCATGTTCACGAGCTGCTGCCCGGGCTGGGTACGCTTTGTGAAGGCCCGCTATCCGGAGTTTGTCGACAGCCTGTCCACGTCAAAGTCGCCGCAGCAGATGTTCGGCGCCATCGCCAAGACCTACTACGCCAAGGTGCTGGGCGTGGAGCCCGAGCGTCTGTTTGTGGTGTCCGTGATGCCGTGCACGGCCAAGAAGGCTGAGTGTGCGCTGCCGAGCATGGTGGGCGAGGACGGCACGCCCGACGTGGACGTTGCGCTGACGGTGCGCGAGATGGTGCGCATGATCCGCGCGAGCCACGTGAGCGTGGACACGCTGGTCGAGGAGCCGCTCGACACGCCGCTGGGTTTCGGCACGGGCGCGGGTGTGATCTTTGGCGCCACGGGCGGCGTGATGGAGGCCGCCGTGCGCTCGGCCTATTACCTGGTGGCGGGCAAGAACCCGGATGCCGACTTCTTCACTGACGTGCGCGGACTCGAGGGCTGGAAGGAGGCCGTGGCCGATATCGACGGTACCAAGGTGCGCGTCGCCGTGGCGCACGGGCTGGGCAACGCCGCCCGTCTGCTCGACGCGATTCGCGACGGCCGCGTGAGCTATGACTTCGTCGAGGTTATGGCGTGTCCGGGCGGCTGCGTCGGTGGCGGCGGTCAGCCCATCCACGACGGCTGCGAGCTGGCGGCCGAGCGTGGCCAGGTGCTCTGGGGCCTCGATGCGAACGCCGAGATTCGCTTCTCGCACGAGAATCCCGATGTCCAGGCGTGCTACCGCGAGTTCTTGGGCGCGCCGCTTTCGCCGCTGGCCGAGGAGCTGCTGCATACCGACCATCACGCCTGGTCGATGCCCAACGAGGGGGTGTGCTAACGATGCGCGCGTTTAATGTTGAGCTGTCGCGCCGGGGGTTTGCCTCGGCGCTCGCCGCGGGCGCGTTGTCGCTTGCGCTGGCTGGCTGTGGCGGCGGGGCTGCCGGTGCCGGGTCCGCCGCGGGCTCGGCTGCTGGGAAGGCCGCCGCGGCCGCCGCGGAGCCCGTCGAGGTACACGTCGCCTCGCTCAAGGGCCCGACGTCGATCGGTCTGGTGCAGTTTATGGACCAGGCAGCGAGCGGCGAGACGGATAACGAGTTCGACTTTGCGATCAGCGCCGCGGCCGACGAGATCGTGCCCAAGGTCATTCAGGGCGATGTCGACATTGCCTTGGTGCCCGCCAACGTGGCGAGCGTGCTCTACAACAAGACCGAGGGTGTGGTGCAGGTCATCGATATCAACACGCTGGGCGTGCTGAACGTGGTGACGGGTAACGCGGACGTTACTTCGTTTGGCGATCTGGCGGGCCATACCGTCTACATGACGGGCAAGGGCACCACGCCGGAGTACGTCATGAACTACCTGTTGGAGCGCGCGGGCCTGGCCGGCCAGGTGGCGCTTGAGTTTAAGAGCGAGCCCACCGAGGTGCTGTCGGCCCTGCTTGCCGATCCTTCTGCCGTGGGCGTGCTGCCGGAGCCGTTCAAGACCGCTACCATCGCAAAGAGCGAAGGCAAGCTGTCGGCTCCGGTAAGTCTGACCGATGTGTGGGATGAGCTGGCAGGTGACACGGGTTCGCGCCTGCTGACGGGCGTGACCGTGGTGCGCCGCGCGTTTGCCGAGGAACATCCCGAGGCTGTGGCGGAGTTCTTGAGCTGCCATGCGGCGAGCGTTAAGGCCGTCAATGCGGCGCCGGCAGACTGGGCGCAGGCCGTGGTCGATGCCGGCATCGTGGACAACGCCAAGATCGCCGAGAAGGCGATTCCCGGGTGCATGCTCGTGTGCCAGACGGGCAAGGATATGAAGGCGGCACTTAGTGGGTATCTGCAGGTGCTGTCCGACGCGGACGCGAGCGCCGTGGGTGGTAAACTTCCGGCTGACGATTTCTACTACATGGAGTAGCCCGTGCGTGCGTTTGCCCGACAAATGACAGAGCGTATGAAGGCGGTGACGGCAGCAGGCGCCGTCGCCGCCTTTTGGCTTGCCGTGTGGGTGCTGGTAGCGGGTCTTGTGGCGCAGCCACTGATCTTGCCGGGGCCGGGTGCTGTTGTGGTGGCGCTGCTGCGCCTGGTGTGCGATGGCGGTACCTGGGCGATTTTGGCGGGCTCGGGCGCGCGGATATTGGGCGGGCTGGCGCTTGCCGCGGTGTGTGGTGGCGTGCTGGCCGGGATTTCGTCACGTTCGCGTGCGTTTGCCCGCCTGGTGGCTCCGGCACTTTCGTTTGTTAAGGCGACGCCGGTTGCCTGCGTGGTGGTCCTGCTGCTCATTTGGCTGGGATCGGCGCGCGTGAGCATCGCGGCAGTCTTTTTGATGGCACTGCCGGGCGTATATTTCTCGCTGGTCGAGGGCTTGGCACAAGTGGATAAGCCGCTGGAGCAGATGTTTCGCCTGCACGGCGTGCGGGGCTGGCGACTGTTTTGCGCCCATACCTGGTGCGAAGTCCTGCCGTTTGCGCTTTCGTGCGCCCGTGCCGTGATTGGCATGAGCTGGAAGGCCGGCGTGGCAGCCGAGCTTATCGGCATGGCGGTGGGCACCGTAAGCGAGCGCATCTATCAGGCGAAGCTGCTCATCGAGACGGCTGACCTGCTGGCGTGGACCGTGCTGGTCGTGGCGGCATCGTGGGCATGCGAGCGCGTGCTGGTGTGGTTGCTGCGGGCTTCGGGGCCCGTGGCGTGGCGAACTGCCGTGCGGGCGCATGGGCATGGACTGCGCGGGCGTGCAGGGGCTGCGAGCGGTGGTGCTGCAGCGGAGCTTGCGCTTGCCGTGGGCGATCGCGCGCCTTGGGCGCCGGCGCTCGACGGACTGGTGCTTCATGTGCCCGCCGGTGGACGCACCTGTGTGATGGGCGCTTCGGGCGTGGGCAAGTCGACGTTGCTTGCGCTGGCGGCGGGGGAGTGCGCACCGTGCTCCATGGTGTTTCAGGATGTGCGCCTGGTCGAGGGCGCTTCTGCCTTGGATAATGTGCTGGTGTGCGCCGACGCGCGCGTGGATGCCTCGAGTGCCGCAGCCCTGTTGCGCCTGCTGGTGCCGGGGGTCGATGTGCATGCTCGTGTGGCCGAGCTTTCGGGCGGGCAGCGCCGTCGCGTCGAGATTGCCCGAGCTCTGCTGTGCCCAGGCGACGCGGTGATTCTGGACGAGCCCTTTACCGGTCTAGACATCGCTGCGCGCGACGCATGCGCCGAGGTCGTGCGCGACTTGCTCGACGGCCGCATGCTGTTGCTTGCTACGCACGATGCCGTCGACGCTCAGGCCCTCAATATCTCGGACATCATCACGCTCTAAATACTTACTCAGCAACAAATTGATCCGTTTTTTCTCCGTCCCCATGGGATCGGGTATGGTATTCTATCTGCGGGGTAATACTTAGGAATACCAAGTAATACCAACGCCGTAGAACAAACTCCAGATGCGGGCCAATCGGGTTGCCTTCACAGCCCGTCGCCCAGCCGCGTGGCCCGCATCCATCCGCACCACCGTCGTTTCAAAAAGGAAGCGCCATGGCAGAACACATGACCCCGGTTGTCGCGAAGGTCTTGCCCGAGGAAAAGGCGGCCTTCGCGGCGGCAACCCAGCTCGTGGGCACCACGCCGTCCAACGCCATCCGCATGTTCATCGCCGCCTTCAATCGCTGCGGCACCTTCCCGTTCGCCATCTCGCCCAACGGGGCTTTTGGCAAAGACTGTCCCCAGCAACTAGTCGTTAAAGAACGTCCCCAATGACTAGTCGTTGGGGACGTTCTTTAACGACTACCTGTCGGGAGGAGGTTGGCATGCTCAATGCGATGATTTGGGCGCTTGCCTGTTTTGGCGTCGTCGCTGCCGATATTGCCCTGAGCGTCGTTTTGTTCTCCGCCCTTGGCGTCGCATCGGTGTTCATGGGTTTTTCGATCGATGGCCTCGACATTCAATTGTTTATGGCACGCCGGCAAAGCGAGCATCCGCTCGGCGGGGGAGCGCGTGGGGCGTGGAAACGCATCGCCTGCGTTATCGTGATTGGCTTGGCCCTGCAGGTGGTCGTTGGCTACGTGACCGACGCCGTGCTGTCGCTGTTGCCCGATGCCGCGGCCGACTACAGCGAGCTTGTCGAGGAAACAGGCATGGGCGACACCAGCTATCTCGCCGTCCTGACTACGGTGCTCGGCGCCCCATTTTGTGAGGAGCTGCTGGTGCGCGGCATTATTTTTGAGTTTTCGCTCCGAGCGTTTAATCCGCAGTGCCGCCCACTTTGGAAGCGCCGGCGTCGTGCGAGCGCGCAGGACGGCGCCATGGTGCCCTGGTCGGCCCCGAGTACCTGGGGCGTCGCCGCGGCAATCGTGCTGCAGGCGGCGGTCTTCGGCTTTATGCACATGAACTGGGTGCAGGGTTGCTACGCGGGTGCCGCCGGCCTCATCTTTGGTTGGGTGCTCGTGACGACCGGAAAGCTCCGCTACACGATCCTGCTGCACTTTGCCTTTAATGCCGGGTCGTATCTCATGGGGCTACTGTGGTTTGTGAACACTCCGCTCGACGTGGTGGTCACGGTTGCCATCGCCGGCTTTGTGCTGGTAGGGGCGATGCGCTCGCTGCGCCACGCGTGTGGGATGGACGCAGCGAGCGCGCCG
>CAVHBE010000069.1:0-1022 GCA_963634045.1 Methanobrevibacter smithii | reverse complement strand
TTGCTACCCTTGGGCCCCTTGCCGCCGGCGCCGCCATGCGGTTTGCCGCCCTTCTTGCCGGTGCCATGCCCGCCGCCAGCAGACGTCTCGCCCGGGCGCGGGGGCACGGGACGAATCAGGCAATGCTTGGTGTAGCCAATCAGATCGCGGCGGCCGGCTTTTTCCAGCGCCTCGCGCACGAGCTTGTAGTTCTCGGGCTTGCGATACTGGATGAGCGCACGCTGCATGGCCTTCTCGTGCGGGTCGCGCGCCACGTAGATCGGCTCCATGGTGCGCGGGTCCACGCCGGTGTAGTACATGCAGGTCGACATGGTGGACGGCGTGGGGTAGAAGTCCTGCACCTGCTCGGGCATATAGCCCATGTCGCGCACGGCTTCGGCGAGCTCTACGGCTTCCTTCATCGTCGAGCCGGGGTGGCTCGAGATCAGGTATGGCACCACATACTGCTTGAGTCCGTATTCGCGGTTTAGGCGTTCAAATTTACGGCAGAACGCATCGTAGACGGCTCGGCTCGGCTTGCCCATCACGGACAACACCGCGTCGCTCACGTGCTCGGGTGCCACGCGTAGCTGGCCCGAGACATGATGCTCCAGCAGCTCGCGCAAAAACTCGTCCGAGGCGTCGGCCATGGTGTAGTCGAAGCGGATGCCGCTGCGGACGAAGACCTTCTTGACGCCCGGCAGCTGGCGCAGGTCGCGCAACAGCTGCGTGTAGCCGCTCTCGTCGACTACCATGTTCTTGCACACGCTCGGCCACAGGCAGCGCTTGTTCTTGCACACGCCGTGCTTGAGCTGCTTGTCGCAGGCAGGGCGGCTAAAGTTTGCCGTCGGTCCGCCCACGTCGTTGATGTAGCCCTTAAACTCGGGATCGCGCGTGAGCAGCTCGGCCTCGCGCATGATCGAGTCGTGGCTGCGCATCTGCAACACGCGGCCCTGGTGGAAGGTAAGGGCGCAAAACGAGCACTCGCCAAAACAGCCGCGGTTGGAGCTAATGGAAAACTTGATCTCGGCAAAGGCTGGCAC
>CAVHBE010000068.1:0-2517 GCA_963634045.1 Methanobrevibacter smithii | reverse complement strand
CCGTCGTCGTCGAGCAGACGATCAGATCCAGCTGGCTCGCGTCGATTCCGGACACCTGGAGTGCCCGCTCGCTCGCCGCTACGGCAAGGTCGTCAAGTGACTCGGTGGTGCAGACGTGGCGGCTCTTGATACCGGTGCGGGTAAAAATCCACTCATCCGAGGTATCGAGGAACTCAGACAGCTCGTCATTGGAAACACTGCGCTCAGGAAGCGCCGAGCCTGTTCCAAGAATCGTGAAACCCATCACTAGCCTCCTTTGAGTTGTTGACGTGTTTACATCGACCAAGAGAGGATAGCGCATTTTAGTCGTTGTTGACGTGTTAACATTAAATTGTCCAAATGCGACAAAGGCTTCACATTGTGTCTATCTCTCGACACCATTACGCGATTGCCTTATTAACTTAGGAGGTAGCAACCATTATGGATGCCAAATTAACGATAGTCGACGTAACCGGATCGACCAACGATGACCTGCTCGAAGCAGGAAAACAGGGAGCGCCGCACGGCACAGGACTTGCCGCCCGGGCTCAAACAGCAGGACGCGGCCGGCGCGGGCACAAGTGGGACTCAACCGCCGGCAACTTATTGCTTTCGCTTGTCCTGCGCCCATGCGTTAATCCTGCAAAGTTCTCTGGTCTTGCCGCCGTCAGCGGCCTAGCGGTGCTCGAGGTGCTCGAAAAGCAAGGCCTCGCAAGCGAAATAGCCCTCAAGTGGCCCAACGATCTAGTCGCGCGAGGACGCAAGCTCGGCGGCATTCTGGTCGAGGCCGCACGCGATAACGAAGGCAAACCTTTCGCCGTCTGCGGCATTGGCGTTAACGTAAACTACACGCCCCAAGAGGTGCCCGATGGCGGACTGCCGGCAATCGGCCTCTCGGATCTCAACGAGAACGTTCCCGCCGTCGATGTGTTACTCAAGGAGGTCTATCACGCGGTCGTCAACGCTGTGGACGCGTGGGCAGATCTGCTCAACGCCATGGAAGAAAACGCCGGACCGCTCGCGCCCATCCACGGCGAATATGTCGCTCACCTCAATTGGATTGGGAAGCACGTTATCGCCCGCTCCCCCGCTGGAGAGGAACTGGCGCGAGGCATCTTTAAAACCGTCGATGCCTTTGGTCGCACGTGTATCGAAACGGAAGACGGCTTGCGATCCTTCCATTTTGAGGAGGCATCGCTGCGTCCCTTGAGCGAATAGGGCGCCGCAGCCACCTACTCAGCAGCATTGCCCGGCAGTCCAAACCTTCATTCAAAACAAAAGGGCCCCGCTGCCGTAACGGCAGCGGGGCCCTTTAAGCTATGAGCGATATCGCTTAGAGCTTGATGTCGATGTCGACGCCAGCGGGAAGGTCGAGACGCATGAGCGAATCAACGGTGCCCGAGGTGGGGTCGAGGATGTCGATGAGGCGCTTGTGGGTGCGCATCTCGAACTGCTCACGGGAGTCCTTGTTCACGTGCGGCGAGCGGATAACCGTGTACAGGTTGCGCTCGGTAGGCAGGGGGACAGGACCGGAAACGCAAGCGCCGGTCTTCTGAGCGGTCTCGACGATGAGCTTCGCGGACTGATCGACGACCTCGTGATCATAGCCCTTGAGGCGAATGCGGATCTTCTGGGTAGCCAACTTAAACCTCCAAAGAGTGCGAGAGATGTTCTCGCAGGATTACGTAACAGGGAGCTCGAACTTAGGCGTTCTTGCTCATGACCTCGTCCACGATGGACTTGGGCGCGGGCTCATAAGAGTCGAACTGCATCGTGTAGGATGCACGGCCCTGGGTCTGGGAGCGAAGGTCGGTAGCGTAACCGAACATCTCGCCCAGCGGCACCTTGGCACGGATGAGCTTGCTGTTCTTGCGATCCTCCATGCCCTCGATCTTGCCGCGGCGACCGGAGAGGTTGCCCATAACGTCGCCCATGTACTGCTCGGGGGTCTCGACCTCGACAGCCATGATCGGCTCGAGCAGCTGCGGATCGGACTTCTTGAGGGCGTCCTTGATAGCCATGGAACCGGCGATCTTGAAGGCGGCCTCGGAGGAGTCGACCTCGTGGTAAGAACCGTCGAACAGGGTGACCTTAACGTCGAGGACCGGGAAGCCGGCGATAACACCGGTGTTCAGGGCCTCCTGGATGCCCTTGTCGATGGACGGGATGTACTCCTTGGGCACGACGCCGCCGACGATAGCGTTGACGAACTCGTAGCCGAAGCCCTCCTCCATCTTCTCGAGCTTGATGACGGCGTGGCCGTACTGACCGCGACCACCGGACTGACGGACGAACTTGCCCTCAGCCTTCTCGACGTCGTGACCAGCGGTCTCGCGGTAGGCAACCTGGGGCTTACCAACGTTAGCGTCAACCTTGAACTCGCGGAGCAGACGGTCGACGATGATCTCGAGGTGCAGCTCGCCCATGCCGGCGATGATGGTCTGGCCGGTCTCGTGGTTGGTGGACACCTGGAAGGTCGGGTCCTCCTCGGCGAGCTTGGTCAGAGCCAGGGACATCTTGTCCTGCTCGGCCTTGGTC
>CAVHBE010000067.1:0-6084 GCA_963634045.1 Methanobrevibacter smithii | reverse complement strand
GTGGGCAAGGACTGCACCTGGGGTTCCAAGTCGGACATGAATGTCTATATGAGCATCGACGACTTTAACGAGCTGTTCGGCAACGACGCCGCCTACTTTAACGGCTATGTGAGCGACGAGAAGCTCAACCTCGATGCTCGTTACTTTGCCGGCGACACCACGCCCGACGACATGCGCGCCGTGGGCGACCAGTTCATCGACATGATGAGCAAAATGATCGGCATGATGGTTGGACTTGCGGTGTTCATCTTCCTGCTGTTTATGTACCTGCTGACCAAGGCTGTGATCGACCACAGCGCCCGTTCGATTAGCTACATGAAGGTCTTTGGCTATCGCGAGAGCGAGATCTCGCATCTGTACATCCGCTCGATCACGCTGTGCGTGGTGGCGTCGCTCGTGCTGAGCCTGCCGGTCATTATTGGCTCGCTCACGGCCATCTTCCGCTCGATGCTGCTCGCCTACAACGGCAATATCGAGATCTACGTGCCCGCTTGGTCCATGGCGGCGTGCGCTGGAATCGGCTTTGCGACCTACCTGGTCGTGGCACTGCTGCACACGCGCTCCATCAAGCGCGTGAGCCTGGCCGAAGCCCTTAAAGTCCAAGAGTAGCCATCGGGGACAGTCCTTGCCATTCGTCGGCTCGCCGGCCGGGCTGGCAAGGACTGTCTCCCAACTGCCTGCAGGAAAGGAACGTCCCTAGCTGCCAGGTGGCGAGGCACTCATTTAAGTCCGTCCCCAATGAGTGGTTTCAGTCATTTAAGTCTGTCCCCAACGACTAGGTGTCGTACTTGACTTTAACTCTGCTTTAACTGGTACCATCCTCTATGTCTGTAACGCCATATAGACCGAGGGGATATATCTATGACCGCAACTGCACCCGCAGCACCCGCTAAGGTGTACTTCACCAACCTGCGCACGCATGCTCGCGAGAGCCAGCTCGACAAGCTCAAGCGCCTCATCCGTCACGCCGGTATTGAGCAGATCGACTTTGAGAACAAGTTCGTCGCCATTAAGATTCACTTTGGCGAGCTGGGCAACCTGAGCTTTTTGCGCCCCAACTACGCTCGCGCCGTCGCCGACGTGGTGAAGGAGCTGGGCGGCAAGCCCTTCCTCACCGACTGCAACACGCTCTATGTCGGTAGCCGCAAAAACGCGCTCGAGCACATCGACACCGCCTACCAGAACGGCTTTACCCCGTATGCCACGGGTTGCCAGATCATCATCGCCGACGGCCTCAAGGGCACCGACGAGGCGCTCGTCCCGGTCGAGGGCGGCGAGTACGTGCACGAGGCCAAGATCGGTCAGGCGCTCATGGATGCCGATATCGTGATCAGCCTCACCCACTTTAAGGGCCATGAGCAGGCCGGTTTTGGCGGCGCCATGAAGAACCTGGGCATGGGAGGCGGCAGCCGTGCCGGCAAGATGGAGCAGCATGCCGCCGGCAAGCCGAACGTCGCGACCGAGCACTGCGTTGGCTGCCATGCCTGCGAAAAGATCTGTGCGCACAACGCCATCTCGTTTGACGATACCCGCGAGCGCGAGCTTGCCAACGGCAACACTCGCACGGTGCACGTGGCTGCCATCGACCACGATCGCTGCGTGGGCTGCGGACGCTGCATTGCGGCATGCAACCAGGACTGCATCAAGCCCGGCTATGAGGCCGCGGCCGACGTGCTCAACTGCAAGATCGCCGAGTATACGAAGGCCGTCGTCGACGGCCGCCCGAGCTTCCACATCTCGCTTGCCATGGACATCAGCCCCAACTGCGATTGCCATCCCGAAAACGACACGCCTATCGTCAACGATATCGGCATGTTCGCGAGCTTCGACCCGGTCGCCATCGACCAGGCCTGCGCCGATGCCGTCATGGCATCCGAGCCGCTGCCCAACACCGAGCTCACCGATAGCGCGGCCAAGATGGAGCACAACCACGAGTATCTGGAGGGCGAGCAGGCCAAGGATCCCTTCTGCATCACGCATCCCGACACCGACTGGCGCGTGTGCATCGCGCACGCCGAGAAGATTGGCCTGGGCACGAGCGAGTATGAGCTCATCGAGGTCAAGTAGCGCCTAGCTATTGGACAAAATAAGCGCCTTTGTAGCGTTAGTTGAGCAAAAGCCGCCCGTGAGCACAGCGCTCACGGGCGGCTTTTTGGAAGTGCGGCGAAAAATCGAATCCCGCCGACCACAAACCGTTTTTTGGCAACAAAACCCCAGACGTTGCTTTTTGCCTAAAAATACTCGTCGAGGAAGTTGTCGACCGTGTTCCAGTAGAGTTCGGGGTCGACCTGCGCGCTCT
Organism: Methanobrevibacter smithii; assembly: GCA_963634045.1. Lineage (GTDB taxonomy): Bacteria > Actinomycetota > Coriobacteriia > Coriobacteriales > Coriobacteriaceae > Collinsella. Next base: position 3,785 of record CAVHBE010000067.1, on the reverse strand, counting down.
TGGCGTGGGTGGCGCCATGGATAGTGAGCTTTTGCTTGACCTTGCTGGCGCACGCGTCGTAGTTTTGGTCGAGCATGCTGTACGGCACAAAAGTGTCCTGGTCGCCGTGGATAAACAGCATGGGAACCGTCGCGTGTTTGAGTTGCTCCACGCTGCTCGCCTTATGAAAGTCGTAGCCCGCGCGCACGTTGCACACCAAATTTGCTACATCGAGCAAGGGAAAGCTGGGCAAGCCGAACACGTTCTTGAGCTGCAGAGAAAACTCGTCCCAAACACTCGTATAACCGCAGTCCTCGATAATGCATTTCACGTTTGCGGGCAGAGGTTCCCCCGCGACGTTCATGGCGGTTGCCGCACCCATCGACTCGCCAAAGACCAGGATGCGTGCCTCGGGGTCAGCCTGAACGATTTGCTCGATCCATGCGACGACATCGAGCCGCTCGGGCCAGCCCATGCCGATATAGTCGCCGCCGGAGCGCTCGTGGGCGCGCGCGGCGGGCGCGAGTACGTTCATGCCGCGGTCGTGGAATCGCTTGACGTATCGGGCCATACCGATGGGCTCGTTGGTATATCCATGCAGGCAGACGGCGTAGTCGTGCGTGCTCTCCGACGCAGCAAAATACCAGGCGGCAAGCTCGGTCCCGTCGTCCGCGGTGAGGCTCCTGCTCTCGCGGTTTTCCTTAAACCACGCCCGTGCCTCGCCCTCCTCGGCGTCCATCTGCTCGCCCTTTTCGGCGTCCTTGCCATCCTGCATCATCTTCATGGTGTACGGCGCTTGGGGGTTCAGGGCAAAGTCAAACAAAAAGTTGCCGGCAAACCCCAGCAGCGCGACAACGAGCACCAGCGTAACGACGCCGGCTATCTTGAGCTTTCGATGGGAACGTGCGTTTTGAGCCATGCGGTATTCTCCTATAAGATGTTAATACATCAACATTTAATGCAAGCGCATTATGGACGTTCGCCGTTGATGCGTCAACAGGCAAAGAATGGGTAAACAAAGGGTCGCGTATAGTGCAAATTTCGCACGTACCCAGACGCTTTGATATAGTGTTGAGAACTCTTTACGTTGGAGGATGTAACCGGCATGTCCGATTCGAGCGACAGTTCTAAGCCGCGACCCAAGACCGCGGCCGTTCCACACTACACGGTGGGCGAGGAGATCATGAACTCCGTCACCCATGGTGTCGGCTGCCTGCTGGGTATCGCGGGCCTGGTGCTCCTGATCGTATTCGCCGCCCTGCGCGGCGGAGGCCCGGCCCACATGGCCGCGGCGATTGTCTATGGCGTCAGCATTATCCTCGAATACCTAGCCTCCACGCTCTACCACGCGATTCAGCCCGCGCGCGCCAAGCGCGTGTTTCGCATCATCGACCACAGCTGCATCTACCTGCTCATTGCGGGCAGCTATACGCCGTTTTGCCTCATCACGCTCGCAAACGACGGCGGCGCTGTGCTGTTCTTTGCCGTATGGGCCATCGCCGTCATCGGCATCGCCCTCGAGTGCTTCCTGCGCGAGCGCCAGCCGCATTGGGTAAGCGGCCTGGTCTACCTGCTGATGGGCTGGCTCGTTGTCTTTAAGCTGCCCGAACTTGTGGCGCTGCTCAACCCCGTGGCACTTGCCCTGCTCGCCGTCGGCGGCGTGTGCTACACCGCGGGCGTGCCGTTCTATATCGCCAAAAACGTGCGCTATCTGCACAGCGTGTTTCACCTGTGGGTGCTCGCCGGCAGCATCTTCCAGTTCATGGCGGTGATCCTCTTCGTAATCTAGCGACCGCGCCCACGGCCCCGCTCGCACGGGTGACTGGCGCAATTGCCGTATCCGCCATCAACGTTTTACCCTGACGTCCCGAATCTTGGAGGTTCGAGAAACTCCCGATGGACATAACCATCTCCCTTATCACCACCCTCGTTTTGACCCTCATCAACGGCTACTTCTCTATGTCCGAGATGGCGCTCACCACGGCCAAGCGCGCCGTGCTGGAGCATGAGGCCGAGGAAGGCGACAAGCGCGCCGAGCGTGCCATTAAGCTGGCTGCCGACTCCGACCAGCTGCTCGCCACCATCCAGGTCGCCATCACACTCGTGGGCTTCGCCTCGTCCGCCGTCGCCTCGACGAGTCTGTCCGACCCACTCGCCACGTGGCTCATGAGCTTTGGCATCGCGCCGCTCTCCGCCATCGCGCGCGGCCTGGCGCCGGTCATCATCACCGTCGCGGTCGCCTTCGTGTCCATCGTGATTGGCGAGCTTGTGCCCAAGCGCATTGGTCTGGCCAATGCCGAGGGCGTATCCAAGCAGGTCGTGGGACCGTTGTCGTTTTTCCAAAAGATCGCCCGTCCGCTCGTGTGGCTGACCGGCGCCTGCTCCGATGGCCTGGCCCGCATCCTGCGCATCAAGAGCGCTGACGACCGCCAAAACGTCTCGGAAGAAGAGATCAAGTACATGGTCTCGGAGCAGGACGACCTGCTCGACGAGGAAAAGCGCATGATCCACGAGATCTTCGACCTAGGCGACACCGTTGCCCGCGAGGTCATGGTGCCGCGCGTGGACACCACCATGTGCGAGGACGACGAGACGGTCGCCGACGTGCTGTCCACCATGCGCCAGACCGGCTTCAGCCGCATCCCCGTCTATCACGAGGATCCCGACAACGTCGCCGGCATTGCGCACATCAAGGACCTGATTCAGCCCGCGCTCGACGGCAAGGGCGACCAGCCCATCGCCGGCTTTTTGCGCGACGCCACCTTTGTGCCCGACACCAAGGACATCCTGCCGCTGCTGTCCGAGATGCAGACCTCGCACGACCAGATCGTGGTGGTCGTGGACGAGTACGGCGGCACGGCCGGCATCATCACCATCGAGGACATCGTCGAGGAGATTGTGGGCGAGATCGAGGACGAGTTCGACCCCGACAACAAGTATCTCACGCGCCTTTCGCGCCGCGAGTGGCTCGTTGATGGGCGTTTTTCGTGCGATGACGCGATTGAGCTTGGTTGGCCGCTCGAGGAAAGCGATGATTATGAGACCATCGCCGGCTGGATCTTGGAGCTTTGTGACTCGGTGCCCGACATCGGAGAGGTGTTTGAGGTCGCGGGGTACAAGTTTAAAGTGCAGTCGATGCGTGGCCAGCGCATCTCGCTCATTCGCGTGATCGCTCCGGCCGAAACCGATAAGAAGGATTCCGAGTCTTCGGTAGACGAGCCGACGACGTCGGGTGCGGGTTCCGCGAATCCGCACGACGGCGACGAGTAGGACAAGGAAGAGTAGGGGAGAGTTATGGCAGGCCTGTTCAACATCCTTAAGGTCACCGTCAGCGAGGACAAGATCTGCGCGCACGTGCTGGTGAACCCCGGCATGCCGCTCATGACCTCGGAGGATATCGAGGCTACGGCGCGCGTGTATTACCTGGTGCCGGCGATTGCCAAGCACCTGTGCCTGGGTGATTCCGGTCGCGAGTTCCAGGACTGCATGGGCCAGACCGAGCTCTGCCATCTGCTTGAGCATGTGACGGTCGAGCTCATGAACGAGACCGGTCTTGCCGGTAGCATCTCGTGCGGCCGCACGCGCGTAAGCGAGCATGACGAGCGCGTCTTTGAGGTTGAGCTTTCGTGCCCCGACGACGCGCTGGCCATCGGTGCGCTGTCTGCGGCCACCTTTATGATGGACTGGGCCTATCTGCACGCCGACCAGCCTGCCCCCGACGTGGAGGGCACGGTCGCGGGCCTGCGCAACCTGGTGCTGGGCATGCGCGCCGAGGCCGAGGGCAAGGATCCTCACGAGGCCGTCGC
>CAVHBE010000066.1:0-2637 GCA_963634045.1 Methanobrevibacter smithii | reverse complement strand
GAGACACCAATGCGCTCGAGCCAATTGATGATGCAATGGGCGACGCGCGTGACGGTCTTAGGCATGAGCGCGACGGCGAAGATGCCCAGCAAGATGCAGCAGTGCCCACCAAAGCTAAAGACACACAGCAGCGTCATGTCGCCATAGCGCTCGGCAAAAAACGGCATGCGAGCAAGCAGTAGGATAGCGCCCCAGGCAACGAGGCCAAACTGATACACGATAAAGCGCGTGAACTGCGTGGCGCCAGCCTCGCCGACATTTTGGCCCGCCTTGGTCAGGCGGTAGATCTGGGCGGGACTCGAGCCCATCATCATAGGTGTGAGGTTGCCAAAGAAGATGCCGCTCGCCTCGACCGAAATCAGGTCGCGGATGCCGACGGGTGAATATGGGTCGAGCCAGACGGCGATCGCATAGGCCACAATGCCAAAGAACAGATACATGAACATGCAAAGACACGCGACAACGAGCCATGGCGCCTGGACGCTCGACATTGCGGCCCAGAACTGCCCCATCTGCCCGGTTACCACCAGATAGACGATATAACCCACCAGCACGACGCCGATAAAGATGGCGCCGCGGCGTGCGCTCTTATTGTCATCTCCGCCCGAGGCCTCAACCTCGACCTGGGGCTTAGACGTATGCTGAGAGGACTCCGTCATGAGACTCCTTCTAACAGTCAAAATATCTTGGATATTGTACCCGTAAGGGCCATAGGCAGAACGCAAAGCTCTGGTTCAAACGGGAATTGCAGACGGTTGTTTGAAAATAAAAAAACCGACCTTCCATGGGAAGGCCGGGTATCAGATGCGTGGTAGCCCGTACCAGATTCGAACTGGTGATCTCCGCCTTGAGAGGGCGGCGTCCTAAACCGCTAGACGAACGGGCCACATGACATCTGCACTGCCGTGCTGCGAGGAAATATATTACGGGACAAAAAACGTCAGCGCAAGAAGAAATTCCAAATTGCCGAAAAATTGTCGGCAGGTTATGGAACACGCAGGTAAACTGGGTAGCTAATTCAAGTTGAGATGGACCAAAAGAGCTTCGCGCTCGTTGGAAATGTTGTCTTCGATCACGGCGTCGAGGGCGGAGTTGAGAAGCTGCCCCAGTTCCGGCCCGGGCTTGACTCCAGCACGAATCAGGTCGCCGCCGTTGATGGCGAGCATCTTGAGCGTATAGGGCTCCCCCGCCCTCAGCAGCACGTGCGCCATCGCGCGCATCTCCTCAATCGTCTCGACGTAATAGAAGCACGACGGGGCCTTGCCAAGTGTGTCGGCACGCTTGAGGTCCATGAGCTCGTCCATCAGACGCGGCGTGTCGACGCCCTCACCCGAAAGCGCGCGCATCATATTGAGCAGGCAGGAGCGCTCGGGGCGCAGCGGCTTATCGTGATATTTGATGAGCAGGCACACGTCGCGCACCAGGTCGTGCGAGAGAGCCAGGCGATCCATAATGATGCGCGCTTTCTTGGCGCCGAGCTCGGGATGACCGTAGAAGTGTCCGCTGCCGGCGTGATCGACCGTAAAGCACTCGGGCTTGGAGACATCGTGCAAAAACGCCGCCCACATAAGGCTCGACGATGGCGCGACGCCGTCGCACAGCGCCAGCTCCCCTGCCACCGTCAGCACACGGGCGATATGCTCGTAGACGTTAAACGCATGGTAGACACTTCGCTGATCAAACCCGCGACCCGCTGCCAACTCGGGCACAGCGGCACAGATGAGCTCGGGATAGCGAAGCATCGCGTCTCCCCCATGACCGGTCGAAAGAATGCCCTCGAGCTCAATACCCACACGCTCGCGCGCCACGGCATCGAGCAGCGGCGCGCACTCGGCAAGCGCACGCTTAGTCTCGGGCTCAATCATAAAGTCCAGACGGCAGGCAAAGCGCACCGCACGCAGCATGCGCAGGGCGTCCTCGTTAAAGCGACGCTTGGGATCACCGACAGCGCGAATCAGCTTGCGCTCCAAGTCACCCTGGCCGTCGTAGCGGTCGACAAGCCCGCGCTCGGGATGCCAGGCCATGGCGTTGACGGTAAAGTCGCGGCGGGCCAGATCGTCCTCGAGCGAGGCGGCACGCTCGACACTCTGAGGATGGCGCCCATCGGTGTAAAAGCCATCCAGGCGGTACGTGGTGACCTCGATACGCTCGCCATCGGAAATAGCCGTGATTCCGCCAAATTTAATGCCCGACTCCACGACCGCGATATCAGCGGCCTCGAGCGCCGCTTTGGACTCCTGCCACAGGCCGCTACAGCACATATCAACATCGTGGTTGGGGCGCCCCATCAGGGCGTCGCGCACCCAACCGCCTACGTACCAAGCCTCAAGACCAGCCGCCTCAAGCGCGAGCAGGACGCGCAGGGAGGCATCGGACGGTTGCGTACCGTTGAGCGAAACATTGCACATGTCTATGGCCTCCTGCACTTGTGAGCGTTAATCGATGGTTCTCAAGAAGTCTAGCAAGAAACGAGAAAGCGCGCACACGCAATTGCTTCGTCGATTCGATAAAACGAGACAGCAGACGCCACATACGTTCAGCGCGCAAAAAAACACCCGCCTCGGTAATCCAAAGCGGGTGTTCGGCAACGATGTATCGATGCGGCTAGCAGACCTGGCGAACCTCGATGTGCTTCTT
>CAVHBE010000065.1:0-2710 GCA_963634045.1 Methanobrevibacter smithii | reverse complement strand
GCGCTGGTTCCCGGTTCCACCGGGCCGCGCGGCAAGGAGATATATTGCCAGACCGCGAAGCCCTGTGGGACGTCAATTCTACTCTTCACAAGTCCTACACAATATATTGCTTCCTATATAAGTCATAGAAAGGCTGGTGTAGAAATACTGCACGTATCAGATGATGACCCTTCGGTTAAGAGATATATAAAGATCGGTCACCTGTAAGTGTCTATCTACCCGCGCTTTTGCTATATAAACCAGCGCCTCAGATAAAAAGAGGGAGCGCCGCGCACAACGCGACACTCCCCTAGCGATTCAAGAGAATCTATTAGGCCTCGAGAGCCTTCTTGGCGATGGTAGCCAGCTCGTTGAAGGACTCGATGTCCTCGTAAGCCATCTGAGCCAGGACCTTGCGGTCGAGCTCGATGCCGGCAACCTTCAGACCGTGCATGAACTGAGAGTAAGAGATGTCGTTCAGGCGAGCAGCAGCGTTGATACGGGTGATCCAGAGAGAACGAATCTCGCGCTTCTTGTTGCGGCGATCACGATACTGATACTGCAGGGAGTGCTGGACCTGCTCTTTAGCATGCTTGTAAGTACGCGAAGCGGCACCGTAGTAACCCTTCGCACGGTGCATAACGGTACGGCGCTTCTTCTTGGCGGCAACAGCGCGCTTAATACGTGCCATGTTCTATCAACTCCTAGACGGTAAAACGAAAAACGGGAACGCGAACTTAGGCGAGACGCGACTTGATGACCTTGCGGTCGGCAGCGGCGATCTCGGTCTCCTGACGGAAGCCACGCTTACGCTTGGTGGACTTCTTGCTCAGGATGTGGCTCTTGAAAGCCTTGGCGCGCATAAGCTTGCCGGTACCAGTCTTGCGGAAACGCTTCTTGGTGCCGCTGTGGGACTTCATCTTAGGCATGAAATACTCCTTAATCGGTTACAGAACACTAGTTACTTGGTATCGCTTGCCGCTTTATCCTCATCGAAGGCGCCCTTAATCGGGGCGAGCAGCATAAGCATGTTACGGCCTTCCATCTTAGGCTTGGACTCGACCGTAGCGTAAGGCTTGAGATCCTCGGCAAGACGCTCGAGAACGTTAAGGCCCTGCTCCGGGTGAGCCATCTCACGGCCGCGGAACATGATGGTGATCTTAACGCGTGCGCCCTTCTTGAGGAAACGCAGAACGTGGCCCTTCTTGGTCTCGTAGTCGCCAACGTCGATCTTGGGTCGGAACTTCATTTCCTTGACCTCGACCTTGGACTGGTTCTTACGAGCGGCCTTGGCCTTCATGGCCTGCTGGTACTTGAACTTACCGTAGTCCATGACCTTGCAGACCGGCGGCTCCGCGTTGGGAGCGATCTCGACCAGGTCGAGACCCTGATCGTCGGCGACGCGCTGGGCATCGCGGATGGCGAACAGGCCGAGCTGAGAGCCATCGACGCCAATCAAACGGCACGAAGATGCAGTGATCTCGTCGTTGATGCGGGTGTCATCAGACTTAGCTATTTTCCCTACCTCCATTCATAAAAAAATAACCCGGCGCTTCTCAGCAACCAGGTCGTACACATAGACTTCCTCGATTTGAGGAAGGGAATCTAAGTTGTATGACCAGTCAGCTGCTCATTGGCGCCAAAAGGTGGGAACCCTCGGGTTCCTCTTTAGGGCATTGCGGGAACAACGCCTTGCGAATAATAACACGTACAGCGCGTTATCACATTACGTACACGAAAAAGGGGCCTTGACCCCCTTGAACGCTCACTTGCATGTATGGTGCCCGAGGCGAGACTCGAAGGGCCTTCGCTTCGCGAAGCCCCGGGCTTCGGGCGCGTGGCGCCCTCGCCACGCTCCGCTACAAACAGGCCACAGGCCTGTTTGCTTAACGCTTCGCGCGCTCACGCGAGTTCGGCACGAAAAAGGGGGCCGCAACCCCCTTGAACGCTCGCTTGCATGTATGGTGCCCGAGGCGAGACTCGAACTCGCACGTTGTTGCCAACGGTGGATTTTGAGTCCACTGCGTCTGCCAATTCCGCCACTCGGGCACGCAATGCGTGAGTTAGTTTATCACAGCTTTCTGTTGATTAGTCCGAAAATGGAACTTCGAGCATTTCGATGAGCTCGACCGAACGGAGCATCTCGCGCTGACGGCATCCACGACCGTCGACCGAAGCCTCACCCATCTGGTTATCGTAAGGGTCCTCGCGCATGCCGTCGAAAGAGGGCTCAAACTCTGCCTGGAATCGATTGTTGGCCACCATACGCCACGGGTCGAGATTGCCAAAGTAGTGACGGCGGCGCCACTCCTCCCCCATCCTGCGAGCAGAAGATCCAAATGACACGTCGGCGTTGAGCCAACCGGTCTGCGGCGTATAGAACTCTGCCCAGTCGTGCGACCCCACCGAATCGGGCGCAACATACAGGCCGCTCTGCCAACGGGCAGGCACGCCCGCGATACGGCACATGGTGATAAACGTGAGCGCCATAACGCCGCAATCGCCGCGGAGCGAATGCGCACAGTCATCGGCAATAGATCCCAAAAGCAAGTACGGCGGCTGATAGCGATAGTCAATATACTGCGTCAGGTAATCATAGATAGCACGGGCGCGATCGAGCGGATCCTCGAGTCCGTCAACAACACCGGACGTCAGCTGTTGCAGATACGGCGTAAATGCAATGTGCGGACGATCCTCGGAAATATCCTCGGGCAGAGGCGCGTCCATACGC
>CAVHBE010000064.1:8420-8892 GCA_963634045.1 Methanobrevibacter smithii | reverse complement strand
CGATACCCAGCTCGTGCGACACCTCGGACAGCGTGGCACCCGAGACAAGGGACACCTTCAGGCGTGTGAGCTTGCCCTCGTCAAACTCGGGATAGGACTCAAAGAGCGAACGGGCCACCACGGCGCCCAAAATGGAATCGCCCAAAAATTCAAGGCGCTCATAGCTGGCAGAGACCGGCAGGCCCTCGACGGCCGAGGGATGCGTGAGCGCCGCGCGCAGCAGCACCTTGTTATTGAACTCATGGCCCAGAATCTCCTGGGCGCGCGTGAGTCGTTCAGACAAAGCCAAGACTTAGGCCTCCTTGGCGTTTTCGATCGCGTCGACGGCGTCGGCGACAGAGTTGAGCGACAGCAGGGTCTCGTCATCGATTTCGAGGTCGAACTCGTCCTCGATGGCCGTCACCAGCTGCAGACGCTCGAGCGAATCGGCATCGAGATCGTCAAAAGTGGTCTCGTCGCTAATGTCAGCGAC
>CAVHBE010000064.1:4100-8410 GCA_963634045.1 Methanobrevibacter smithii | reverse complement strand
ACCCAGCACGTCAGCGGCGACTTCGGCGATCTTATCGAAGATTTCGGAGCGGTCCATAGCGCTTCCTCTCGTATGTCATGGAACACAACACAACACGGCAATCGGAGCCGCGTTGCAATACGGCTCCGATTCTACCCCACACGGTACAGGTTGAGCCACGTAACGGGGCTCTTACAAAACGATACCGTCCATGGAATTGGCAACGTCCTGGACAAGCCCGGCACGCACGGCCTGGGCCGCGGCAAGCGTACCGTTCTTGACGGCCTCGACCGACGTGGCGCCGTGGCCGATCAACACGACACCGCGCAGGCCCAGCAGAATCGCGCCGCCCTTGGCGTCGCCCGAAAGCTTGGCCTTAATCTCGCGCATCTGCTTTTTAATGAGCAGCGCGGCGATCTTGGTGCCGAGCGAGGACATAAAGGCACCCTTGAGCTCCTGCAGCAAAAACTTGGCAGCGCCCTCGGTGGCCTTGAGCGCGATGTTGCCCGACATGCCGTCGGCGACCACGACGTCAAAATTGCCCGACGTAAGATCGGTACCCTCACAGTTGCCCACAAAGCCGGGAACCGCGGTCTTCATGGCCGGGAAGCACGACTTGGTAAAGTTGGAGCCCTTCTCGTCCTCGGTGCCGTTGGCAAGCAGGCCCACGCGGGGATGCTCAATGCCCAAAACCACGCGGGCATAGGCCGCGCCCATCTGGGCGAAACGCACCATGTCGTCCACCGTGACATCGGGATTGGCGCCCATATCGCACAGCACCGTCAGGCCGCCGGCGCGATTGGGCAGTGCGTTGGTCAGGCACGGACGGACCGGCTGCTTCTTGCCCTCTGCCAAATACCTAAACGGCGTAACGTAGGCCGTGGCGGCGGCGGTCATGGCACCGGTCGAGCCGGCCGAGAAAAACGCGTCCGCATTGCCCTTCTTAATGGCACGGCATGCAAGCACAATCGAAGACTTGCGCTTGGTCATCACGGCGCGGATGGGATCGTCCTCCATGCTGATGACGTCGGGGGCCTCCAGAGCCTCTACGCGGGCATGCGCCGCGGCAAAGGGGTTGACGATTTCGGCGGGACCGACGGCCAAGACCTCGATCTCGGGATCTGCCGCAAGCGCAGCCTCGATACCGTCGAGAACAACCTGAGGCTTCTCATCTCCGCCCACAACGTCTACACAAACGCGAACGTTACTCATTTCATATGCTCCTTATAAAAAAATGGCCGACTCATTGAGCCGGCCATTGTGGTTCCAGTTGGAACGGCATCGCATCCAGAGTATACAGTTACTCGGTAACGATAACCTCGCGGTCCTTGTAGAAACCGCAGCTGGGGCACACGTGGTGCGGGAGCTTGACAGCGCCGCAACGGGGGCACGTGGACTGAGCCGCAGCCGAGATCTTCATGTTGGCGGAACGACGGGTATGGGTGCGGATACGACCCTGCTTTTGTTTAGGTACGGGCATAGTGACCTTCCTTATGAACTATCCAGTGTGGCGATTACGCGCAAGTAGCGATACTACCACAGTTTTACTCGTCAAGCTTGAGATTCTTCAATGCTGCAAATGGATTTTCCGTGGCAGCGGCCCATTCGGCCTCCGCCTTGGCGGCGCAATCGCATTGCTCGACGTTGAGATTGATGCCGCAGGTGGGGCAAAGGCCGCGGCAATCGGGCTTGCACAGGACAACGAACGGTGTGTCCATGACAACTGCGTCGTTGATGGGCTCACCCAGATCGACGATGCGATCCTCGCCCAGCAACTCGTAGCCGTCTTCGTAGGCCTCGGGGTCCTCGGGCTCCTCAAAGAGGTAGAACTCCTCGATCTCGCCTGCGATATCAAACGAGGCGGGCTCCAGGCAGCGGTCGCACTCGCCGGTGGCGTGAGCGCGGACCATGCCCGAGAGCAGAACACCGGTACCGGCGTTGGTAAAGACCACGTCGTAGGCAATGCCGTCCTGCAGCTGGTACTCCTTCTCGCCCACCGTGTAGGTGGCGACATCGACCCTGCCGGTCAGCGGGTATGAGTCTCCGGGAAACTCGAGCTGCTCGGAAAGATCGACGATCACGCTCGGGAACTCGGCCATTACCACTGACCGTTCTGCTGAGCGGCGCCCTCGTTGAGCTGCTGACGGCAACGAGTGACGGTGCCGGTCAGACTCTTAAGGTTCTCCTCGAGGTGCGTAAAGACCTGCTCGGCGTAATCCTCGGCGGCATAACGCGTCTCGCGCTCGTACTGCTGGGCACGGTCGCGGATGTCGTCGGCCTGCTGCTGGGCTAAGCGGACGATCTCCTGCTCACCGGCAATGGTGAGCGCCTGCTGCTGAGCATCGGCAATGATGGAATCGGCCTGAGCGGCGGCGGAGGCCATAAGCTCCTCGCGCTCTTTGAGGATACGGCGGGACTTCTGCCACTCCTCGGGATAGCTCATGCGGATCTCATCGAGGATGTTAAAGAAGACGTCGGCGTCGATAACCTTCATCTGGGCGTTCTTGCCGAACGGCGTCTTAGCCTCTTCGATGAGCCCCTCGAGCTCGTCGACAAGACTCACGATCCTGTCGCCAGGAAAATTCTCGCCCGGCATCCGGTCTCCTTTCATAGGTAACATATCATCGTGTTAGTTTACCACATGCCACCAGGCAATAAAAAACGTCACGAAAAGCGATGTTTGAGTGCTTCGACCACGTTGGGCGGCACAAACGTCGACACGTCGCTGCCAAGCGACGCGATCTGACGCACCACCGAACTCGAGATATAGCCGTACTGCGGAGCACTCATGACAAAGATGGACTCCAGCTCGCTATCCAGGCGATAGTTGAGGTCGGCCTGCTGCAACTCGTACTCAAAGTCGGTCATGGCGCGCAGACCCTTAACGACGGCACCCGCCCTCTGTTCACGTGCAAAGTCGACCAGCAGGCCGGTGAAGGGCAGTACCTCGACGCCGTCCAAATCACCGAGGGCCTCGCGGGCCAGCGCCACGCGCTCGTCGAGCATAAAGGTGGTACCCACGCCGTTTTTACCCTGCGATTCGGCCACGGCGACGATCACGCTGGGAAAGATACGGCGAGCTCGGCGGATCACGTCGATATGGCCAAAGGTGATGGGATCGAAGGTGCCCGGGACGATTACGCGGTTGATGGTGTCATTCATGGGTGTCCTCCGAAGGCACATCCTCGTCATTTTCGTTCTCGTCAGCATGGCCGTTCTCGTCCTCGGCCACCCAGCGCAGCAAGTCAACCGAGGTAATGCCGTAGCGCTTCTCTCGCACGGTCTTAAAACAAGCCGGATGAGCACCTGCATCGGCTGCAGCATGCTCAAACAGGGCAAAGGCCCCGGGCGTCAGCAGCCCCTGCTGGGAAAGATTTTGCAGCAGCTCCTCGACCGGCTCGGCGCCAAAGGCATACGGCGGATCGAGCAGGACCAGATCGAAGGGGCCGCCCGGCACGCGACCGCGCGAGGCACTCGCCAGCACATCGCCAGTAACGACGCGCCAGCGCGAGCGATCACGGCACAGCGACTCGATATTCTTGGTAATCAGACGGGCGGCATTGCGGTCGATCTCGAACGTGGTGAGCGAGCGGGCGCCACGCGAGAGCATCTCGATTCCCAGGGCGCCGGAGCCGCCAAAGGCGTCCAGCACGCGGACCTCGTCCAAATCGAAATCGAACGCCGACATGACCATGGATGCACATGCCTCGCGCACGCGATCGGTCGTGGGACGGGTGACATCGCGCCCGCGCGGCTCTTCGATCTTACGGCCGCGCCATTCACCGCCGATGATTCTCATCCTCCGCTGACCTCCTTAAAGATATGTCGATAGCGCGTGGCGACCGCATCGCGCAAGGGGCGCGTCGCCACGGAGTCAAGGTTGCAAGCATACCGCAAGAGCTCGACAGCGTCCAAATGGGCCCATTCGATAAGATCCTCGTCGGCGTCCAGGTCCACAAAGCGCAGGGTCACGCCGCCATGCTGGCGATACCCCAGGATCTCGCCCTCGTGGCGCAGGCGCAGGTCCATCTGGGCGAGCGTAAAGCCGTCCGAGGTCTTTTCGAGCGACTGGAGACGTTCTTGTGCCGCCGAGGCGCCGCCATTGCCCTTGGAGTGCGTCATGACCAGGCAGGTGCCCGACACGCTGCCGCGGCCCACGCGACCGCGCAACTGGTGCAGGGCCGCCAAGCCAAAGCGCTCACCGTTCTCGATGACCATGACGGCGGCGTTGGGCACGTCGACGCCCACCTCGACCACCGTGGTCGATACGAGCACGTCGATCTCTCCGCGCTTGAAGGTATCAATCACGCGGTCCTTCTCCCCCGCCGGCA
>CAVHBE010000064.1:0-4027 GCA_963634045.1 Methanobrevibacter smithii | reverse complement strand
GTCCCGGCAACGCCAGGCGCAGTCGGTCGAGCTCGGTTGCCGTATCGTGGAGCGGCACGGGCACGGTCACGCGGCCCTCGTCGTCGCGGGCGATACCAGGGACATCCTCAAGCTCATCAGCCGAGTCGCTCGGCTCCACAAGCGGGCAGATCACATATGCCTGCTGACCCTTTTCATGCGCCTCGCGAATGGCGCCGTAGGCCAGGTCGCGGCTCGACTCGGTGAGCACGCGTGTCGTAACGCCCGCTCCCGGAACAGGTCGATGGCGGATGATGCTCGTGTCCAGGTCGCCGTAGACCGAGAGCGCCAGCGTACGCGGGATGGGCGTCGCCGTCATAACGAGCAGGTCGGCACCCGGGCCCTTGGCACGCAGGGCATTGCGCTGGCCCACACCAAAGCGGTGCTGCTCGTCGATGACGACAAGCGAAAGATGCTTAAACGCCACGTCATCCGAAAGGACCGCGTGAGTGCCAAAGAGGACGTCAAGCTCGCCCGATTCCAACTGCGCATGTATCCGCTCGCGCTCGGCCGCCGGCGTGGCACCCGTCAGGAGCGCCCAGGACATACCAGCCTGCGAGAGCAAGGGGCCGGTCTTATCGGCATATTGGCGCGCCAGCACGCCCGTTGGCGCCATAACGCAGGACTGGGTGCCCGAATCGGCCGCGACAGCCAGCGCGCAGGCGGCGACGGCCGTCTTGCCGGTACCGACGTCGCCCAGAAGCAGGCGGTTCATCACGCGCCCGCCATCACACATATCGTTCAGGATGTCTTGGAACGCGCCCTCCTGCTCGTCGCTCAGCGAAAACGGCAGGGCTTCCCTGAGCGCCGCCAGGTGCTCGCCCGCGGTATGGGCGTAGGGAGCGACTTCGACCAAGCCGCCGTCGTTGCGCAGGCGCAGCGCCAGCTGAAGGCAGAGGCACTCCTCATAGGCAAGGCGACGACGCGCGATATCGCGCTCGGCCATGCTCGAGGGAAAGTGAATTGAGCGCAGCGCGCGGGCATTGCTCATCAGGCGGCGCTTGACGCGCAAGCGTGCGGGAATCGGGTCGAAGGGATTGCCGACGGCCTCGAGCGCGCCGCTAACGATGCGGCGCATCCACGCCTGGCTCACCCCATCGCTCACATAATGGACCGGCAGGATAGTGCCCGCGGCACGCCCGCCCTCGAGCTTTTCGAAATGCGGCGAGGCCATCTGCTTAAAGCCATAGGCAAACTCGACCTTACCCATCACGGCCAGTCGGTCTCCCTGCTTAAACTGCTGGGCAATCCATGGCTGACGGAAAAAGGCGACTTGCAGCACCCCCGTCTCGTCCACCAGCGAGACCTCGGTCACCTGCATACGCGGACGAGGCTGCTTTTGAACAATGCGATCGACCGTGGCGACAATCGTGCACACGGTCCCGATGGGAGCCATCTCGATGGACCAGGAGCGCGTAAAGTCGAGATAGCGGTGAGGGATATGGAGAAGGAGGTCCCCCACCGTCCGAATTCCCAGACGGCGAAGGGCCTCCTCACGTTTACCCGAAACATATTTGAGTCGCGCGATATCCTCGTCGAGCGCATTGCTCTGGGCAAAGCGCTCCGAGACGCGCGGCACGGAGCACAGCTCGGACATGGGCAGATGCCTACTCGATCGAGAAGATCACGGGGTAGAGCGGCTGCTCGCCACGATGGGCGTCGATCTCCAGGTCGGGCTGAGCCTCCTCGATGGCGTCGACAATCTCCTGGAAGGCCTCATCGGACAGCTCCTCGCCGGCCAGAATCGTCAGCGCGTCGCCCTCCTCTTCCTCCTGCATGCGGTTGATGCAGTCGAGCGTGACCTGTTTCACATCGGAGCCGACCACGTCGATAGAGCCGGCAATGATGCCCATGACGTCACCGGAGTGAATCGGAGAGCCGTCAGAGGCGCTGGAATCGCGCACGGCACGGGTAACCTCGCCATCGCGAACCTCGCTGATGGCGTCGACCATGGCAGCGACGGCGTCCTCAAGCTCGGAATCGGGCAGGACCGCGAACAGTGCGGAGAACGCCTGCGGGACGGTCTTGGTGGGAACGACGGCGACCTTCTTGTCGGTGCAAGCAGAAGCGGCGGCCTCGGCAGCCATGCGGATGTTGCCGTTATTGGGCAGGATGATGACCGAGGTCGCGTTGACCTGGTCCACCGCGCCCAGCAGGTCGGCGGTCGAGGGGTTCATGGTCTGGCCACCCGAGACGATCACGTCGACGCCGAGGGACTTGAGGATATCGGCCTCGCCGGAGCCGGCGGCAACGGCGACAAAACCCAGCGCCTTGGCGGGCTCGGCGGCCTTCTCCTGGTCCTCATGAATCTTGGCGGTACGGTCGTGGGCCTCCATCTCCATGTTGTGGATAAAGACCTCGTAGATCTGACCAAGCTGCAGCATGTGCTCGAGCACCAGGTTGGGGGTGTTGGAGTGCACGTGGATCTTGTAGTCGGGGTAGGCACCCACGAGCAGCTCGCAGTCGCCCATGGAGCCCAGGAACTTAAGACACTCGTCCTCGTCAAACGGGGCGTCGGCCTTAAAGAGGAACTCGTTGCAGTAGCGGAACTCCGAGCCCTCCCAATCGTCGTTGGCCTCAATCTCAACGCGACCGAGGGCCGCGTCGCGGGCAGAGCCAGCGGAATCAAACGTGGCGGAGAAATCCTCGACAACGGTGCTGCGGCCAAGCGCGGCGGCAACAAAGTTCTCAAGGAAGATGGCAAAGCCAAAGGCACCGGAGTCGACCACGCCGTTCTCCTTCAGAACGGGCAGTAGGTCGGGCGTGCGGGCGACGGACTGATAGGCTTCGACGACGATGGCATCGAGCGCGTCCTCGGCCGAGAACTTCTTCTTTTCGCACTCATCGGCCTTGGTCGAGACATCGCGAAGCACCGTGAGGATCGTGCCCTCGATGGGCTTGCGGACGGCCTGGAAGGCGACCTTGACGGCGCGACGGAAAGCGAAGGCGATGTTGGCGGACGTAATGGGCTCGTCGGCAGAGACGAGACCCTCGGCCACGCCGCGCAGAATCTGCGAGGTGATGACGCCGGAGTTGCCGCGGGCACCCATCAGGGAGCCGTGGGTGATGGCGCCGGCAATGGCCTCCATATCGGCATCGGCGGGAAGGGCGGAAAGCTCCTTGGTCACCGAGGCGAGCGTGAGCGACATGTTGGTGCCGGTGTCGCCGTCGGGTACGGGGAAGACGTTGAGCTTGTTGATCTCCTCGGCCTTGTCGGAAACGGCAGCCGCAGCGATCGGAAAACAGGTGCGAATGGTCTTTGCAATCATGGGTATTTGAATCTCCGTTTTCGGATGCTAGTTCAGACGGCTCTTGAGCGCGTCGATGTGGATGCCGATCTTAAGGCTGGCGGGATCGATCTGGGCGATCTCCTGCAGGGTGAAGGCAACGGAGCTCGAAAGATTGTGGCAGACGGACTTCATGTTGACGCCGTTCTCGAGCACGACGTGAAGATCGACCGTAAGGCCGTTCTCGTCGGCGGAGACAAGCACGCCCTTGCGGAGGCGCTGACCGGCAAGCAGGCGCACGCTCTCGGCGCCCTGAAGCTGTTCGGCCATACCGACGACGCCATAGCACGTCATCGCGGCATAACCGGCAATATCGGCAATAACGTCGTTCGAGACGCTCAGGCTGCCGTTAATGGTCTCAGACACAAGAATCTCCTTATCTGGTGCTCGCGGCACCATCTCGTGGGAGCAATCATTGCATTATTCTACAACGACCGCGCCATGTTGAGGTGGTGGGTCACGGGATTACATCCTCGACACGAAATGTTGATATGGCAACGTTCGCGCCAGGCGATCGCGGCATGAAAAAACCCGCCGCATAAGCGACGGGTTTTACAACCTGGCTCCCCGGGTAGGACTCGAACCTACAACAGCGCGGTTAACAGCCGCGTGCTCTACCATTGAGCTACCGAGGAATTTAAAAGCCCAGCAGAATGGGCTGAGAAATTCTGGCTCCCCGGGTAGGACTCGAACCTACAACAGCGCGGTTAACAGCCGCGTGC
>CAVHBE010000063.1:513-6514 GCA_963634045.1 Methanobrevibacter smithii | reverse complement strand
CTCGTAGAGTGTGCAGAACTGCAGGGCCACGTCGACGATGCCGTCGGCATGCAGGTCCTTGGCCATCTGGACAATGTCCTTCATACGCTGGTCATTGGGCGTAAAGACAGCGCAGTTGATCTTAAAGTAGCGCTCGGCGATAGCGTCGAGCATCTCGTCGACCGTCTCGCCGGACTCGTCGACCAGATCCTTGTAGTAGCGCGAGCCCGTGCAGGACTCCTCGCCCACCACGACGCCACCGGCCTTCTCGATGAGGTTGAATAGCTTCCAGTTGGGCACGGCCATGGGCGTGCCGGTGTACAGGATGCGCTTGGTCCCCTTGGGCGCCACGCCCTCGCCGGCCTCGACACGCTGCTCGCACTCAGCCGCCATATCGTTGATGGCTCCGGTCAGACGCGGCGTGTCGTCCATAAAGGCGGCCTGAACGGTCAGCAGGCTATCGAGACCGCTGATGGGCGCCGGGTCGGCAGCGCGCGTGGCTGCGAGGCGCTGCAGGGCGCGACGCTTCTCATTGACGGCGTGGATGGCGGCCTTCAGACGCTCGGGCGTTATCTTGACGCCGCACTCTTCCTCGATCTTGGCGGCGAGCTTCTTGACCTCGGCCTTCCAGGTCACGAGCGTCGACTCGTCGTGTACGTTGGGAATATCCATAACGTACATGTTCTTTTGCGTTGCAAAGAACTCGTAGGCCTTCTTCTTGCCATCGCAGGTGTTCTCGCCTACCACCAAGTCACTCGACTCAATGTAGGGGCAGACCTCGCCCAGCTTAAAGCCGGCAAAGCTCTTGATAAGCGGACAGGTGTTGCGCGGCAGGTGCTCCTCGACCTTATCGGTTGCCCAGTCGGCACCCGAGCACAGGCCCACGGGAATGCCGTCACAGGCAAGTACGATCTCCTCGGGCACATAGACACAGAACGAACCGACGATCTTGGTGGCCTCGCCAGCCTCCTTCTTGTCGAGCATCTCCTTAATACGGCCACTGTGGATGTTGGCGGCCACAAAGTCCAGG
Source organism: Methanobrevibacter smithii (assembly GCA_963634045.1). Taxonomy (GTDB): domain Bacteria; phylum Actinomycetota; class Coriobacteriia; order Coriobacteriales; family Coriobacteriaceae; genus Collinsella. Next base: position 5,505 of record CAVHBE010000063.1, on the reverse strand, counting down.
TAGGACGTGGACTTGGGGCGGTTGCTCTGCGACAGGAACATGTCCCCGTACATCTGGCCCACGGCGCCCAGCAGCATGTCGTGGTCGGCAAGATTCATGCCGAGGCTTTCCCACATCGGATGGAAATCGAATTCTTCAGCCATGACGGTTCCCCTCTCGAACCAAAAACGGATAACAGCGGTATCGATGCACGACGGACGGCGATTGCCCGGCCGTGCTCAAACCCGGAATTTTAGGGAACCTGCTTTGCGGTCGATTATTTAATTGTGCGTCGTCTCTCCCGGAGCCGTGAACATACCTGCTCATATGCGACTCCGGGCCATATATAGGGCACGCGCGGCAACGCGGCGAATGTATGTCGTCTGCGGCATGTGCGCACCCTCCTTTACAAGTTGATGTCAACTATATCAACGGCCATCGACTATGCGAACACCGTTGACATTCGTACGACAGCGTCGTGTACCGTCGTTTAATAAATAAGTATCTCGATTGATAGGGGTTTATCATCCCTCATTCGGCGAGCGACAAGACAAAGCCGCCGAGGCTTATATCCCCGACGGCATTACCCGGCGCTATCGACAAACCAAATGGATCTTACTCGCATCGAAGTGCATGCGCAGTGTCTCGCCTGCCTGCGGCAGCTCGTCGACAGGCATGCCCACCTTGTTGACCTTCCACTGCAGACGCGTGGGCGCATCAGCACGCGGCACGTCCAGCAGCACCAGGCGCTCAAAGCGTGAATCGCTCACACGGGCCACATGCAAGTCGTAACTGTTGCGACCCCGCTCGGTACGGTTATCAACATGGAAGTAACTCGCGCGAATGCCCAGGTACGCCACATTATCGGGAACCTCGCGACCCACGTTAAAGGTCATGCCCCAGTCGAGGGCCTCAACTTCTTCGGGCCCGATCTTTTGTGCGCGGCTTGTGTTCTTGCACCCCGTCAGGCGCAGCGCCGCCAGCGTCTGTGGGCGGCGGACCACGTCCTCGATGGAGCCGACCTCCTCAACATGCCCGTCGTGCATCACGCAGATACGCTGGCACAAGCGGCACGCTTCGTCGATGTCGTGGCTCACGTAGAGCACGGTGCGGTTGCATACTTCGAACAGGTCGAGCATGTTCTGTTCGAGCGCGCTCTTAAGATAGGAATCGAGCGCGCTCATGGGCTCGTCGAACATAAAGATGCCCGGATGCGCCGCTACCATGCGGGCAAGCGCCACACGCTGCTGCTGGCCGCCCGAGAGGCGCGCGGGATAGCGATCGGCAAAGTCGGCCAGGCCAAAAATGCCCAGGTAGCGCTCGGCAAGCTTTTTACGCGCCGTGGCGTCGCCCGCATCCTTTACACCGGCGCATACGTTATCGGCCACCGTCATGTTGGGAAACAACTGATAATTTTGGAACAGCAGAGCGCATTTGCGCTCCTGAGGCGACAGGTTGATGCCCGCCGCCGAGTCAAAAAAGGTCACGCCGTTGACGACGATCTTGCCCTCGTCGGGCGTCTCCACACCGGCAATGCAGCGCAGCGTGCAGCTCTTGCCGCAACCCGAGGCACCGAGCAGCGCCACACGATCCTCGCCGGCCTCAAGCTGCATGTCGAGCATAAACCCGGGATAGCGCTTTTTGATATCCAGAACGAGCGACATGGCCTATCGACCTCCCTGCAAAGCGGCATCATCGCGCATGAGCTCGGCCAGCGCCTCGCGATCGATACGCAAGGCATCGCCGCCCGACGGGTCGAGCGAATCGCCCTGTCCGGCGAGATCTTTGGCCTGTTTGCGCTCCGCACGGGAAAGGCCCCGCTTGCGATACTTTTGCGAATGAGCGGTGTACATGTTGATAAACAGGATGACCAAGAAGCTAAAGGCGATTACGACGACGACCCAAAAGAGGGCCACGGACGTGTTGCCGCCCATCCACTCAAAGTAGATGGCGATGGGAATGGTCTGCGTAATACCAGCGTAGTTGCCCGCAAAGAACAGGGTGCAGCCAAACTCGCCCATCGCGCGGGCAAAGGCAAGCACCGTGCCGGCGGCAATCGAGGGCCAGCCGAGCGGCATCATAAGCTTGGTAAAGATGCGACGCTCGGACCAGCCCAGCGTGCGCGCCGCATCGAGCATCTGCGTGTCGAGGCTCTCGAAGGCTCCGAGCGCCGTACGATAGACGAGCGGGAACGACACGACGACGGCAGAGATCACCGCCGCGGGCCAGGTAAAGACGATCGAGATGCCGTGCGCGATGAGCCACTGGCCCACCCCGGTCGAGCGGCCAAACAGCATGAGGAGCAGAAAGCCGCAGACCGTGGGCGGCAGCACCATAGGAACCGTAAAGACCGAATCGAGCAGGCCCTTGATGCGACTCGAGGTACCCATGGTCTTCCACGCGGCGAACAGGCCCAGCGCAAACGCGATCACCAGGGCAAGACCGCTCGTTTTAATGGACACCCAAAACGGGCGATAGTCGATGTCGCCCAAAAAGGAAGCCAGAGAGGTCAAGGGCCCCTGCTCATCCCGCAACACGACAGACGATGCTTCTACCATGTGAGCGCTATCAAGCCAACGCGCGCCGCCCTTGGCATCACCCGAGGCTGATGCAATCACCACATAACGGTCCCCATCCGCACCGCGCTCGTCAAAGCTATAGGTATACCCGCCGGCATCAAACGTTGTTTCCGCCGTGACATACCAAGGAAGATCCACGTCCCCCAGCTGCGCACCTCCCATGCAGTTTGCGCTGTCGAGCTTACAGACGAGGGCCTTGAGACCCGATACGCACTCGTTGTCCTGGGGATCCAATCCATATTTCTCGACCGCCTTGGGCGATATCCACACCACAACGCGATCAGCAGCAGGCGCCACTACAAGGTCCACGTCCTCGTCAACGGGAAACCGGTAGCCCTCAGGCTGGCCCTCCATCGCACGAGCGGTCCCCCTGGCCAACCGCTCAAAACCCTCGATCCCATAGGAAAGCCCATGAGCGGTCGCAGCAACCTGGGCCCCGTCCTCAGCGTCCCCAGCAAACGCAAATCCCGGCACCCAGCAAAGCGCGAAGGTCAAAGCACAGGCGACAAGCATGCGGAATCTATTAAGCACGAAAAGCTCCAAGCGAATACAAGGACGGAGTGAAACACAAAACGATGGAATTATCGCGCCAAGCCGCACTACGCGGAAAGCTCAAAGCCGTACTTGGCCCAAATCTTCTGAGCCTTCTTGTTAGACAGGCAGAAGTCGATGAACGCCTTGGCTTCGTCGGCGTGCTCGGAGCTCTCGGCTACAGCACCCGGGTACACGATGGGTTTGTGCGAATCCTCGGGACACACGAAGGCCTCCTCGATGCCGTCGTAGCGGAAGATATCGGAGCTGTAGACAAAACCAGCCACGCAGTCGCCCGTAGAGACGTAAGACGCAGCAGTGCCGACCTTGTCGGCCAGTGCGACCTTGTCGGCGATCTCGGGCGCATACTCGCCGTCGTCGCCCTCGGTGCCAGTGTAGAGGCCCACGGAAGCCAGGGCCTGGTTGGCGTACGTGCCGGCGGGAACGGTCTTAGCGTCGCCAATGGCAATCTTACCGTCCAGATTCGCGACGTCGGCGATGGCCTCGACCATGGTGTCGGAGCCTTCGGCGCGAATGATCACAAGGTCGTTGACGAACATGTCCTCACGCGTGTCGGCGTCGACGAGCTCGGCGGCCTCGGCGTCGTCCATGGTGCCCTTGGAAGCCGTGATGAGCACGTCGACGGCGGCACCGGCGCGCATCTGCTCGACAAGGTCGCCAGACGCCTTAAACTGCGTGTCGGCAAACGTGGTACCGGTCTGGTCAGTGTAGAGCTCCTGAACCTCGGGCAGAGCCTTCTCGAGGGAGTTGGCGGCAAAGACCTGCAGCTCAATAGCCTTCTTCTTAGAGGAAGACTTGGCGGAGCCGGCATCGGAACCGGCGGGCTCGGACGTCTTGTTGCCCGAGCAGCCAGCAAGGCCAAGGCCGGCGGCAGCGGCAGCAGAAAGCGAGACGAAACCGCGGCGTGAAACCATATCGAACATATTCAACCCTTTCGGATCTTGTGCCCGGGTACCCCACCGCGGGCTTTAATCTGCAATCAGATTATACTTCTGCGCGAATAATGATAGTGAGAAATTATTCTCGTCAGAGAATATAGTTTCGAATTACCGTGCACCTCGGCGTCGCTTCGGCGGAAAACAAAGGCGGAGCAGCCGTTCAGGTCGCCCCGCCGCAGGTAAACCGCTTAGTTGGTATGTCCGTCGCCCGCTGTCATCTGAGCCGCATGCTCCAGCTGGTCTGCTATGGCCTCCCAGCTTTCGCGGGCGGCCTTCGTAGAACCGGGAAAGTTTACGACAAGTGTATGACCTCGTTGCATGCAAATAGCACGCGAGAGCATGGCGCGGCGCGTCTTGGTCATCGAATACGCGCGGATTGCCTCTGCAATACCCGGCACATCGCGGTCGCAGACGGAACGCGTCGCCTCGGGCGTAACATCGCGCATCGAAAGCCCCGTGCCGCCGCAGGTGAGCACGACATTGGCGTGGCACTCATCGGCGGCTTCCACAATGGCATCACCGATCTCGCTGACGTCGTCGCGTACGACCACGTGTGAGGAGACCGTCCAGCCCTGTGCCTCGATAAGTTCCTCGAGTGCGGCTCCAGCCTCGTCCTGGGCAAGATCGCGCGTATCCGAGCACGTCACAATCGAAATCTTCAGCTCCATAACATTCCTCCTATAGCACCGTGCCCTCAGGCAGGTCGACACGCACGACATCCACCACGTCGCCCGCCTTGAGCTCGCACGGACCTTCGTCAATACGCAGCAGGCAGTTGGCCCGCTGCATTGTGCCGAGCAGCGCCGAATTCTGCGTCTTGGCCTCGGTCACCAACAACTCACCGGTCTCGGGGTCGCGCAAAACCGTGGCGCGATCGAAGAAGCGGCGATGCTGTCGCTTTTTCACGCCGTGTGTGAGCGTCGCCTGTTGCACGGGACGCGCAC
>CAVHBE010000063.1:0-503 GCA_963634045.1 Methanobrevibacter smithii | reverse complement strand
ACATACGCCGCGGCCGGGTTGCCCGAAAGCCCCAGGTAGGGCTTACCCCCGAGCAAGCCAAACGTGATGGCCTTGCCGGGGCGCATCGAGATGCGGTCAAACAGTACCTCGCCCTCGCGCCGGACGAGCGCCGTCACGAAATCGTAATCGCCCGCCGAGGCGCCACCGCTCGTAATGACAAAATCGCACTCTCGCGTGGCGCGATGTACCAGCTCGGCAATCGCCTGCTCATCATCGGGCGCGATGCCGTAGAACACGGGCTCGGCGCCGGCATCGAGTGCCTCGGCCATCAGCGCCGAGGAGTTGGAATCGCGAATCTGACCACGCGCCGGCACCTTACTCGGTGCGACCAGTTCCGTGCCCAGCGAGATGATGCCCACACGCGGGGCAGCGTGCATCTTCACGCTCGCGTATCCGGCGCTCGCCAGCAGACCCGCGCCGGCCGGAGCCACAACCTCGCCAGCGCGCATCACGACGTCGCCGGCATGGGCTTCCTCAGCAGC